>DGTD01000125.1:1541-18097 GCA_002396385.1 Bacteroidales bacterium UBA4345 | reverse complement strand
CAGTCTACCACATTGTCACTCCATTCTCTAATCCCCAGATAAAATGTGTCACATGCCCAGTAATTAGCATAAAAGTATTGGGGCTTATCGGGACTTTTGGAAGTTGTCTTCTGTGCAGAGCATAGACTGCAAACACAGAGGAGCACTGCGAATAGTATCTGTTTCATATTCTTAAGTCACTTAAACTGGCGGCTATTTCACTGACTATTTATGTACAAATATAGTTTATTCTTGGAACTCAAAGCAACGGTATGCCTTCACTTCAATACGTCATTCTTCTTTTATATAATACGTCTTACTACTTATCTTTTGTCCAATTTCATATTCTACATTAATGCGTACGCCAACGTTACGTTTTCTACGATATGCAAGATATCTTCTCAAATTCTCGGTGAGGGTATCCCCTTTGACTGCTGGCGGGAGACTATACTCCATGGATGAAGGTGTACGCATGCTGAGACTCTTAATGGGAGGCAGAATTTCTCCTCCTCTTTCTTTCAAAAAGAGACGCATCTCCTTTTGAGGATCGAAGTCATTTTTAGGCCATCCGCACGACAGGTTGGCGATATGCGGCTTTTGGTCTGTCCCTACGTATTCAACATATAAGTCAACAACCGGCAACAATCTGTACTCCCTATTAAAAATAGTTTTTTTGTTTGAATCTTCAACTTTCGCACTAATCGTCATACCAGGACTATAGTCTGGCACATTGATGCACAAGCCTAACAACTCGAAGCGGCCGTTATTGATTTTCCTCCATTCAAGTTTAAAGGGATAGTCTGCTGTCAGGCGATAATTTTGTTTATCGCCAATCAACAACATCTCGTTGTCTTTAATGCGTTTGAATCTCAGAATGTTGCACAGAGGTTCGTCGCAGTCTACCACATTGTGGCTCCATTTCCTGAACTCCAGATAAAACGATTCACAATGTAAGAAAGATGCATAAAAGTATTGGGGCTTATCGGGACTTTTGGAAACTGTATTCTGAGCAGAACATATACTACTAACACAGAGGAGCAATGCGAATAATATCTGTTTCATATTCTTAAGGCACTTAAGTTGACGGCTATTTCACTAACTATTATGTACAAATATAGTCTATTCTTGGAACAAAGAGCATCTGTATGCCATCATTTTCCACTTTCTCGTTTCATATAATGAGATATTTGACAAGACTCTGTTCCATCTTTAAATTCGATTATGACGAAAATTTTTCTCAAGCTACTACAACGGGCAAGATATCCTCTCAAATACTCGCTGAGGGTATCCCCATAGTTAGCTGGAAGGTTACAGTCATAACAGTCAAACATGTGAAATCTGATTTTCTCAATGGGATACATAGTATCTCCGCCTCTTTCTTTCAAAAAGAAACGCACCTCCCTTTTGGGATCGAAGTCTGGTATAGTCCATCTGCACATCATATTGGCGATATGCGGCTTTTGGTCGGTCCCTACATATGCAATATATAAGTCAACAGGCCTTAGCGATCTGTACTCCCTATAAAAAATAATTTTTTTGTTCGAATCTTCAACTTTCGCACTAAGCGTCATACCAGGGCTATAGTCTCGCACTTTGACGCGCAGGCCTAACAACTCGAAGCGGCCTTTTTTGACTCTTCTACTTTCAACTATAAAGGGATAATCTGCAGTCAAGCGATAGATTTGTTCGTTGGCAAACAACAGCATCTCGTTATCTTTAACACGTTTAAATTTCAAAATGTTGTACAGAGGTTCGTCACAGTCTACCACATTGGTGCACTTACCTCCGATCTCCAGGTAAAACGAATCACAATCTAAGGAAGGGGCATTAAAGTATTGGGGCTTATCGGGACTTTTGGAAGTGGAGTTCTGAGCAGAACATATACTGCTAACACAGAGGAGCACTGCGAATAGTATCTGTTTCATATTCTTAAGGCACTTAAATTGACGGCTATTTCACTAACTATATACAAATATAGCTCATTCTTAGAGTTCAGAGTAACTGAATCCCATTTTATCGTATTATTTCATACACTCTTCTCACTCTCTCTGTGCCATCTTTATAAATGACAATGATGTATATTGTAGTAAAATTTCTATTGACAAAAACGCTTTTCAAATCCTCGCGGAGGGTACCCCCTTTGTTATCTGGCAGGAGACCGTCACAACGGTCAAATCTTTCAAAACTCATTTTCTCAATGGGATACATTGTATCTCCGCCTCTTTCTTTTAAAAAGAAACGTATATCCTTTTGGGGATCGAAGTCATTTTTAGGCCATCCGCACGTTAGGTCGGCGATGTACGGCTTTTGGTCAGTCCCTACGTATGCAACATAAAAGCCAATACCCGGCAACAATCTGTACTCCCTATAAAAATTAGTTTTTTTGTTTGAATCCTCAATTTTCGCACTAATCGTCATGCCAGAGCTGTAGTCTGGCACATAGGCACGCAGGCCTAACAACTCGAAGCGGCCTTTGTTGCTTTTCCTCCATTCAAGTTTAAAGGGATAGTCTGCAGTCAGGCGATAGTTTTGTTTGTCGCCAATCAACAACATCTCGTTGTCTTTTATGCGTTTGAATCTCAAAATATTGCACAGTGGATCGTCGCAGTCTACCACATTGTCACTCCATTTTCTAATCCCCAGATAAAATGTGTCACATGCCCAGTAATTAGCATAAAAGTATTGGGGCTTATCGGGACTTTTGGAAGTTGTCTTCTGTACAGAGCATAGACTGCAAACACAGAGGAGCACTGCGAATAGTATCTGTTTCATATTCTTAAGGCACTTAAATTGACGGCTATTTCACTAACTATGTACAAATATAGCTTATTCTTGGAACTCAAAGCAACGGTATGCCTTCACTTCCCATTTTTTCGTTTTATATATATTGTTTGATATTTTCTGGAGACCCCAGTTCCATCTTTAAAATCGACCTTGAAGAGAATTTTTCCTAAGTCACGACTGGCAAAACGTCTTCTCAAATTCTCGCTGAGGGAACCCCCTTCGTTATCTGGCAGGAGACAGTCAAAACAGTCAAATCTTTTAAAACTCATTTTCAAAATGGGATACATAGTATCTCCACCTCTTTCTTTCAAAAAGAAACGTATATCATTTTGGGGATCGAAGTCATTTTTAGGCCATCCGCACTTCAGGTTGTCAATATATGTTTTTTGGTCTTTCCCAACGTATTCAACATATAAGTCAACAACCCGTAATGTTCTGTACTCCCTATAGAAAATAGCTTTTTTGTTTGAATCCTCAATTTTCACACTAATCGTCATGCCTGAGTTGTAGTCTGGCACATAGGCACGCAGGCCCAACAACTCGAAGACATGGGAACTGCCTTTGTTGATTTTCCTCCATTCAAGTTTAAAGGGATAGTCTGCAATCAGACGATAGTTTTGTTTGTCGCCAATCAACAACATCTCGTTGTCTTTAATGCGTTTGAATCTCAGAATGTTGCACAGAGGTTCGTCGCAGTCTACCACACTGTCACTCCATTCTCTAATCCCCAGATAAAACGAATCACAATGTAAGAAAGATGCATAAAAGTATTGGGGCTTATCGGGACTTTTGGAAACTGTATTCTGAGCAGAACATATACTACTAACACAGAGGAGCAATGCGAATAATATCTGTTTCATATTCTTAAGGCACTTAAATTGACGGCTATTTCACTGACCTCTATAAATTCACTTTATCGAATTGTCTAGGCTGTAGAGGTCACGTTTTACAGCCCAAACAATTACTATGATGCAAAAGTAAAGTAATTAGTCCAAATTACCCCCACCCTTTTTTTTGTACAACATAAACCACGAGGTACATTTACGCAGTTATCCATTCTGAGTGTATCTCAGAATCTGCGAGTATCTGCATATGTTATAAACCATGTTTGTAAAGGCGATGTTTGCCTTTGCCCTGACGATGCCAATACACCTAAAGATCAAGCCACGCATTGACTGCTCCATAAAGCCAAACACATGCTCCACTCGGCTGCTTACTGTTGAATCTTTTTGTTCTCTTCTTTTGTGTTGCGTTGCCTGGGGGCAACAACAAAACTGGCATCTATCATTTTGCCTTCGTTCATTTTTATTCCCAAATCCTGCAGATGTAAGAGGAATATGTTGAAGAGCTCGTCAAACGTGCCATTCTTAGCTAACAGTTCACGATATTTCCAAATCGTCTTTTCATCGGGAACATCCTCATAACTGCTTATGCCTAAGAACTGGCGAAAACTTGTACGGTCCTTTATCTGGTACTCTGCCAGTTCGTTGCTTAGGCAGTAAATTCTTTGTATGAACATGACCTTTATCATCAAAACTGGGTCGATGGGACGGCGACCTGCATTCGAACGTCTGTCCTCTTTGGTCAAAACCGACTCCAGTTTTTCCCTGTACATCTCGAAATCCAGACATTGGGACAACATCTCCAACGGTTTTGACGGTTCGTTTATGGTGTATTGTTCTTCAAACAACGACTTGGGGATGTTTTGACGATATTTCTGCATATTTTGTTGCTTTTATACTATATAATATACGCATAATTTATTAAATATCAAAACTTTAATTTATAGAAGCCCCCTTCATAAAAAATAGCAGTCATAGCAAATAGTTGGTGTAGCGTGTGCACATTCGACACTTAAAGAGTAGAAAGTGTTGCGCAACGTTCGCCAATACCGGGTTGCAATGTTACCGCTTAATTACTAATTTTGTAGAATTAAGAAAAGGAGGCGTCATGGGCTTGTATTTGAATCCGAACGCTGATGCGTTTAGTGACGATAGGAACACAAGAATATATATAGATAAGTCGTTAGTCATTGGGGAACTGAACCAACTGGTCAGTACCAAGGGGGACTTTATCTGCATGTCTCGTCCGCGTCGTTTCGGTAAGAGCATGGTGGGCAACATGATTTCGGCCTACTACTCGAAGGGATGCGACACCCGCTCCATTTTCAGCCAGATGAAAATTGGGCAGACACCCTACTATGACAAGTACCTGAACAAGCTTAACGTCATTAAACTGGATTTGAATGAGTGGTACCAAAATTCGCTAATAAAAGGGCAAGAAAAATCCTTAATAGGCACAATCAACAACAAATTGCGCAAGGAATTTTCCAATCAGTTTGTTTCTATATGTTTTGAAGAGGACGATACAATAGCAGACTGTATATTAAAAGTATATAGCTCCATTGGCGAAAAGTTCGTCATCATCATCGACGAATACGATGTACTGGTACGCGAGAACGTTCCAAAAACCTTGTTCGACAGCTACCTCAGTTTCTTGAACGGACTATTCAAAGGAACCACTATCCGTCCAGCCATTGCCCTTGCCTATATTACCGGCATTATGCCGATTGTACGCGACAAAGTGCAGAGCAAACTGAACGAGTTCTCGGAGTACACCATGCTGAGCCCGGCACAGTTTGCCGGTATGATTGGCTTCACCGAAGAGGAGGTGAAGGCGCTGTGCGAACAGTATGGCACAGACTACGACGAGTGCCTGCGCTGGTACGACGGATACAAGATGTCTGAAACCGTTAAAGTGTGCAACCCGCTGTCGGTGGTCAATGCCATCACCCGGGGCGAATTCGACAGCTACTGGTCGGCAACAGGTTCGTTTGAGGCCTTGCGCGACTATATACTGATGGACTTCGAGGGCATCCGCCAAGACATCATCCGGATGATTGCCGGAGAAAGCGTGGAAGTGGAGGCCGGCACCTTCCAAAACACAATGAACAGCTTCCACTCGAAAGACGATGTCTTCACTTACCTAATACACCTCGGCTACCTCTACTATAACCGAAAGGAGAAGACCTGCCAAATACCCAACGAGGAGGTGCGTCAGGAATGGATCAAGTCGATAAGGTTAAGTCCCGACTACAAGTCGGTGATGGCGGTGGTTAACGCCTCGAAGAGGTTGCTGGACGACACCATCAACGGCAACGAGGAGGCGGTGGCGCGTGCGCTCGACGCTTCCCACACCGAGGTAACTAATCCGCTGACCTACAACGACGAGCACTGTTTCCAAAGTGCCATCTGCTTAGCGTATTTCTACGCCAACACCCGTTACACACTGGTAAAGGAACTGCCAACAGGCAAGGGGTACGCCGATTTGGTGCTGGTACCCTACCTACCGAACATTCCGGCACTGGTGATAGAATTGAAGCACAACAAAAGTGCGGAAAGTGCCCTCGAACAGATAAAGAAGCGGAACTACAGCCAAGCATTAGACCAATACTACGACAACCTGCTCTTCGTGGGCATCAACTACGACGAAAAGACCAAGGAGCACACCTGCAAAATTGAGCGGGTTGAGAAGAAACGATGATATAACGGTCAACGTGGATGAAAAAACACATCTCTCGGTTACATCAAACTAAGCAGCACTCATTTCAAGCCAAACGCAAAAAATCACAGAAATTGTGTTGAATAGATACCAGTAAAGTTATGCATAGCAATAAAAATGGAATGCTTTTTTAGATTTTCCATTTCGCTCCGCATTTCCTGCATTGCCAATCCCCCTTGTCGGACGCATAGCTCGAACGTTCTGGCGTTTGGTCCGCTGAGCAAGTGTTCAGTAGACTATTTAAGACGAAGTAAAAACATTTTGAAAAGAACGGCGTTGAGTTCTTTGTCTCTAAACTACCGCAATAAGGACATTTCATATCGTGTATGTTGTTTAGGGTTTTAAATATATTACGCAAGCATTTTCCCGTGGGTTAAGAACAAAGAAAAACAGGCGCCTTGCTGAATCCCTATATGCCATATTTTTTCTTTAATAGGTGTTGTTCTAAATATCGACACGTGACTTAGGCAAAGATACGCATTATAAGTGAGAGCATCTTCATTTTTGACGTAATTTGACGGGTGTCTGTTGTTGCGACTGAACGATTGTGTAACCGGCCTTTTTTTGTGTGTAGACAATGATTGGCTATTTCGGGTTTCGCAAGGGAGAAATTTTCGACCCGTTTTGTTTCCTTTTCTTCTCTTTATATGGCTGTTTTGCGAATTTAGTTATCAATGTTTATCTTTTCTTGCTTATTCGTTCACCTGGTATTTCTATTTTTTTGTATATTTACACTGCTTAGGACTGATGATAAGACAGAGTTACATTTTGAAGTGAAACTATAATTATTAATGGGGCTTTTAATAGGGCTTTGCGTCAGTCTTTTGAAGTGTTGACAAATAACTACATATCATTATGGAATACTGGAATTCTTTTAAGTCTTTTTCCAGACTTGTTGTCTTGATCTCTTTTTGGGCTTTGAAGACCATCACACCGGCTGCTGCGCAGTGCCCGGTCTTGGTCGGCGGGTCCGATTTCTACGACATGTCGCATAGCGATACGCTTTGGGCGGGCGACCTCAACTTGGTTGAGACGGTTGGACCTGAAGGTAGCAAATTCTCTTCCGGGTTGGTTTATGCCGACTCGGCGCAGGCTTTCCTCGACTCTACCAGAAGTGTCTATGCCGTTACTACTAATCCGCATTTGCTCGACAGCACCTATGTCGACATGGATCAGAATATGCTGGTTGCCCATATCGGAAAAGAAGACGAGGCCGACTATAAACTCACCAAACTGATTAGTTACAAGATTGGGGGCATCGACAAGGGGTCTGATTTCACTGTCGAGTTTGACCTCTATGGACTGAATGGCACTAAATACGGTATTGGTAAAACCGCTGCTTCTTGGGACCCTTACGAGGTGACCGTTGGCATCGACCTCGACCAGTACGGCGCTTCTTCCTGTAAGGTGTCTGATGCTTTCAGGGTTGACCCGGGAACTTCCACTCATGTTAAATTGTCGGGGACGCTTGCTGACGGGTTAGACTATATAAAGTTAGATATTATTGCCGGATATAATTATGTGAAGGGTATGACTGTCGGTATCAGCAACTTGCGTGTCAAGGGTTGTTATAAGCCACATGTCACTTCTAGCATGGGTATTGAGATCTGTGCCGGCGAGCAGGCGCTCATTTCGCTCGACAAGGAGTACAATGCCGCTTCCTATAAATGGTTCTCTTCTACCGATGGCTCTTCTTTCAAGGAGGTTGGCTCTAAAAAGAGTCTGTACGAGGAACTGAAGAAGGCCGATGCCTCTTATTACTACTACTGTCTTGTAAATGGGGTCAATTCCGACACCATACACATTAAAACCATTACCTGCTGTGTCGATGGCGAGGGAAACCCTATGTCGCGTATGGATGTCTTCTACGATGACTTTGGCTATTTCGACGACATCCGTTCCTATACCGATGCCTTTGGCAATACGGCCAAACAGCCCGATACCTATGCGCCTGAGCGAGCCGACGTTACTTTCGACCTCTCGAAAACGGGTATGGTGTTTGACCCTAGCGGACAGATTAACGACGGCTATTATGGTGTGGTGGTCCCTTCTCCGACGGGTTACTATCAAGATATCTCCGGAAACTCCCGCGCTACCTGGATGTCGGGCGTCTCTTCCGATCATTCGAGTCTCGTGACTGGTAAGTCGGGTGGTGGTGCCCTCTTTATGAATATAACACTCAATTATAGCGACCTTATCTTCACACGGCAAATCGATGGCTTGTGTACCGATAAGAATATTTATTTCGAAACCTATATTGCCAATATGTCGGGTGGTACCGACCCCGAGGTGACCATCAACATTAAGGATGCCGCTACGGGTAAGGTGTTGGCTTCCGATAAGAAGACGGCGACTGCCGGTGCAGGTTGGATTCGTGTCCACATCGACGAACTGCAGGTTTCCTCTTCGTCTATCATCCTCGAAATCGTATCTACCGGTACGGGTGACTATTCTTATTGGGATAAGGGTAATGACCTGATTATCGACGATATCCGTTTTATGGTCTGCTCGCCGCCTAGTATCGACATCTATTCGAACTTGGAGTCGTTTGCCAGCGATACGGTGATTTGTGCGAATACCGACTTTACCATGGGCTCGCAGGTTTCCGAACTGCTGACGTCTTTCTTCAAGGGCCAGCAGAAATACCTCTTCCAGCAGAGTACCGATGGCAAGGTCTGGAACAACATGGGCGGCATCTCGGACAAGGAAACCTATTCGTTCAATACTGCCGATTATCCGGCCGACACCAACTACTTCCGTGTGGTGGTGGCCAATGCCGATGCCCTCCAGAAATTTATTGCTGACCCTAGCGATGCCGATTACGAAGACAAGTGCCGCAATTACTCTATTTCCAAACCTTTTAAAATTGTCCGTGCCGGTGCTATCGACATGGGGAAGGATATGGAACTGAGTGGCTGTAGGACCGAGGAAGTGGTGCTGAATGGCTCGAACGACGGCACTATTGTGCGCTGGAGCTGGGAAGATGCCGACGGTAACGTTCTGGTCCCTGTCTCTTCCGATGAAAAAGATAAAACTTACACGTACGAGGTGGCTGAGAATGGTGCTACGCTCTATTTCGTTGGCTACAACAGCGAAAACTGCGTGGGGCGCCGTAAGTTCACTGTGACTGAGAACCCTATTGTTGAGGCTACTTTGTCTACCGAGAGAAATTGCGGTTCTACTTCTGTTATGGTAGACTGCAAGGCAACCGGTGCCTCTTATCTGTGGTCTTACGATGGTTTGGACATGACGGAGACGGGGCCTGTTTTGGAACTCGACGCTTCTTATCCTGACGCTGTGGCGACGGTTACGGTTTCGGCTCCTGGTTATTGCGATGTGACTTTCAGTCCCGATATCGTTATCAACAAGGTCCCAGATGCGCCTGTCCCTGTAAAGACGCTGATGTCGCAACAGGTGAAGGCCGGTGTCTCTGTCTCGCTCGAAGAGATGGTTGCAGGCACCGATGGCATCGAGTGGTCTCCTGCCCTTAACGGCAAGTGTGCCGACGACTGGTCTACCACGGTGCCTTCTCAACCGCTTGATGTGGCTGGTACTTTCCCTTACTGGATTCGGGCTGTCAGCGACGAGGGGTGTCCGAGCGATACCGTCCGTCTGATTGTGGTGGTCAACGAGGCGCCTATGCCCGAGGTGCGCAACGATACGGTTTGTCTAGGTACAAAAATCGATTTTACCAAATATATCACGAAGTCTGACCCTGGTTTCAAACTGCTTTGGTACAACGCCCCCGACGGTAAGGGGACGGAGCACATGAACTCTTACACGGCCACTGTGGGTGGCATGTCGCTCGAATATTGGGTTTCACAGGCTAGTGACAACGCCGAGAGCGATAAGGCTCACATGGTTGTCTATGTGGCTACTGTGCCTAAACCGGTGGCCGATAACCCTGAGGTGGTCTATTGCTTGAACGATAAGGCGGCCGAACTGACTGCTACGGTTACCGAAAAACCTTATATGTACTACTTCGCTAACGGTATTGAATGGCGTTTAGACGGTGAGGTGGTTGAAACGCCTGTCCCGTCTACCGATAAGGCGGGTATGTACGAGTATACGGTATACGGCACGTTCTCGCATCCTACCACGCTCAACGGCGATGCGGTTTGTTACAGCGAGCCTGTGACCATGAAGGTCGATGTCCGTGAAACGCTGCCGCCTACTTCTGCTACCCAACCTGCGTTTACGGTCAACTATTCTGTTTCCGAGGGGCTCGCGGCTGGTGGCTTTGCCGATGTGGTCTCTGCCTCCGACGGTAAGGTGGCCGAAACGGCTGGTGCCGGTTATTCGCTGGTTTGGTACGATGCTGCCGGCAACAAGCTGTCTGCTGCCCCCGTCCCTCCGTTCGACCCTAAACAAGACAAGGATATGACTTATACTTATCTGGTTAGCCAGGTCGATGAGTATGGTTGTGAAAGTGAAAAGGTGCCTGTTACGGTGAATATAAACGGTACGCCGACTCCTGTCTGCCGCGATACCGTGGTTTGTGCCGGCAGGGTGGTGAATGCCGCCGATTTGGTCGCTGCTACGTCCGACGAGTACAAACTGGTGTGGTACAGTTCTCCTGAGGGAGGAGGTGCTTCCGAGGTTGCTACGCTCTTCTCTGAGTCGGAGGCCAATACTTACCGTTACTATGTGGCTCAGGTGAATAAGGTTTCGAACGAAGTCAGCCGTATTGTTTCTGGCAGTGTGGTCGTTATTGGCGTTTTGAAACCTGAACTTGTTGTCCCTGAAACGACCTATTGTAAGTCGGAAACGCCTATACCTTTTGTGCAAATGTTCATCGCTCAATATCAAAAGGCTGATGGTGTTAACTATCTTTTCGATGAAGTTTCTTGGACCGACGAGGATGGCAAGGCTTATTCTACTCTCGACATGCCTAACACCGATGTGACTTCCTCTACAACCTACCGCTATACGGTTTCCCAACAATACACCGTACCAAGTAGTGGCGACGTGTGTGTGGGTGAACCTGTCGGTGTTGTCGTGAATGTGAAAGTGGTTGGGGTGCCTGGTGGTACCCACTCGGTCAACTATGTGAAGACCGATGCGGAAGCCAATGGCGGTGCTTATAAAAATCTGTTGGAACAGAACGTGCAGGCTGCTGTTGCTGACAATGGCTGTTCGCTCAACTGGTTCGATGCCGCTAAGAACCGTTTGAATGCGGTGCCTGTTCCGGCTTACGATGCTTCGCTCGATGGTGACGCCGAGTTTACCTATTATGTGAGTCAGACGGACGAGAATGGTTGCGAAAGCGATTTGGTGCCTGTTACGGTTACCATTTCGTCTTCGCCTATACCGTCGACCGAGTCTGTCGCTTATTGTGAGGGTGAGACGGCTGTTCCGCTTACGGCTAAAATCAATGTGGCGGGCAATGGCGACGCTGTTGACGACTATACGCTGGTTTGGTACAGCGATAATCCGAATACGGTGTCTTCCGATGCCGGAAAGGCTGCTCTCGAACTGCCTGATGCTCCTGTCCCTTCTACGGCGGTCTCTAATGGTGAGACTTTCCAGGTTTATACTTATTACGTGGCCCAGAAACGTGTAAAGGACGGTAAAGAGGTGGTCAGCCGTGCTGCTGTGCTGGTCGACTCGGTCTATGCGCGACCACGCCTGGTTACGGCGAACCCCGACCCTGTATGTGAACCTGCTACTGTAGACTTGACTTCGGCTGACTTGTGGTCGGTTAAGGCGGCTAAGGTTTGGGCGAAGGCCTACAGCCAGTCGTCTGACAACGATGTGGCACAACCCGAGGCTGTGGCTGTCAGTGGCACCTATTACACCCAGGCCTATTTCTTCGTGCGTGGTAACCAATGCCTCTCGAAAGAGGAGCCTATTGAGGTGAGGGTCGACTATATTCGCGATTTGGCTATCGATGGACCGTCTACCACATGTCCGGGCACTTCGGTCGAGCTTGCGGCTTCTTCTTCGGCTATCTCTCCTTCCAATGTGTCTTATACTTGGGTAAGTAACGAGGCGGGCGAAAACAAAACGGTTGCTACTCCCGCTTTCTCGACGGTGTCTCTGGCTGGCCCTGCCTTGCGTACGTACACTTATACGCTGACTGCTGAGGCTGGTGCTTGTAAGGCGACTGCCGAGAGCATAACCATCTCTATTGGCGATGGTCCGGTGGTTGGTTCCATCTCGTTCTTGGAGTATAATAATAGAGAGTCGACCCAGACTTCGGTTTCTGCAAATGGACATGTTTTCTATACTTGTGGTACAGAGGTGACCTTGGATGCCGATGTGGTGTCGACTGCCGACGACTTCGTGTGGACGCACAACGGTAAGGTTGTGGGGCAGGGCGCTTCTTTGAAGGTGGCTCCTACCTCTGGCACTAATGTCTATACGCTTTCTTACACCAACCAGTGCCCGACTTCGTTCGATGTGACGCTGATTAGTGTGCCTCTTTCTGTGGTGGCGACTAATACTCCCTATAATATCTGTGAAGGCGACAATTTTGAGGCCGATTTGTCTGTGAATTGTCCAGAAAACACTTACAAAGTCAAATGGTTCCACAATGACCTTCCTATTGACAACGAGAGTGGTATTTCGCTTAAAATAGCTTCGGCTACTACCGACGACAATGGTGTCTATTCTTGCATGGTTTTTAACCGTGGTTGTTTTGCGCGCGGTACTATTGCCGATGGCAATGCGCTGAAGGTTCGCCCTGTCATTAAACTGACGTATGCCGACAGTTATATCGCAAGGCGCGACAGTTTGTTGTCTGTTCCGCTTAATATTACTGTCCCTGTTGCTAACGACCCTGCGAATATAGAATGGACGGAGAACGGTGTGCACTTCGCTTCCGGTAATCCGCTAAGTCTGAAGGTGACGGCCGACCACCATTTCAACGTACTCCTTTCCGATGACGATTACTGTGACGCTGAGGCTGAAATAACGGTCAAGGTTGATGCCCGCCTGCAACTGAGGGCACATCTCGATGAGATGGTTTGCCGCGGAAGCGAGGCGGACTTGGTGATCGATACCATTGGTACGGGGCGGTTTGTCTATCCTGACCAGGTCGCACTTGTGGTTACCGAAAAAACGGCCGATGGCGCTCGTTCTTATACCTCAGGTTGGAATATCGGAGATGACGGACGCCTACATTTGCAGGTTACTCCGCTCGCCGATGCTACTTATACCGTGCAGTTCTCTTATCGAAGACCTGCCGATGGTACCGACTACCAGTCGCTGACCGTTGAAAAGTCCATCAAGGTGTTGGACCCTCCTTCTATCGATGTGCCTAATGATAATTTGGCTGTTTGTGGCGATGGACAGTCTACTCTTGAAGTCAAATTGTATAAAGTGTATCCCGATAATGTCTTCCTTACATGGGAAGACGATTCAACCATCGTTTCCGGACTTGACGGACCGGCTATTACCGTCGCTCCCGTATACGATAAGGCGAGGACGGAAGACTTGATTGTTAAATCCTATTATGTGCATGCCTCTTTCAGCATCTGTCCTGAGAAAGTTTATAAGGTTAATGTGTCTGTTTGGAAGCCTCTAACTGGTGAAATAGTTGCGCCTGAGGTGATTTGTGAGGGGGCGGTGGCTACTCTTGACGCTTCTTCCTTCCAAGCTTCTCAATACTTGTGGACGTCTGCCGACGACTCTGTTGCCGACAGCGTGAAACGTGATGTTATTTATGTGAAACCGGAAAGGAGTGCGACTTACAGTCTCGAGGTGAACCGTGGCCAATGTACGGCTTCTGCAGAGTTTAGCCTCACGGTTTCGCCGCTGCCTAAAATCGTTAGTATCGATTCCCTCTCCTATAACCAGCGCGACGTCGTCGTTTCCGGTGGTACCGAGCCTTATACTTATTGGTACGACGACAATACTGCGGTGGCTAGTGGTAACTCTACGTTCTCGAAAATTGCCTATGGAAGCCATATGGCTTTTGTGGCCGATGATGCTGGCTGTGCGGCTTCTGCTCCGTTTATGGTGAACGCTCCGCAAATCGTTATTCCTAAAATCCTTTCTCCGAACGACGACGGTATCAACGATTTCTTTACAACCGACATCATCCGTGAGGCCTATCCGAACGCCGTTGTGCGCATTTTCGACCGCTACGGCAAGGAACTGGCTACCTATAAGGGTGAAGATGTGGGTTGGGATGGAACCTACAACGGTTCTGACATGAGGTCGACCGACTACTGGTACGAAATTGAGGTGAAAGAGCTGAATAAGACATTTACCGGACACTTCACCCTGATGCGTCAATAGCCTTTGTGGGCAGTGCTTGCATAAACTTTGGCCTGGGTCTGTTCCCGGGCCTTTGTTTTTTCTTGCTATTGTCTTATTTTTGTATAAACTCATTAGCAAACTATGGTAAACGAAATAGAACAACTCGAACCTAAGGGCTTGTGGCATTACTTCGCTGAAATCTGCAAGGTGCCACGTCCGTCTAAACATGAAGAGAAAATCCGCGAATATTTGGTCGCTTTCGGTAATGAACACCACCTCGAAACCATCGATGCCAACGGTAATGTATTAATCCGTAAGGCTCCTTCTAAGGGATACGAGGCTGCGCCCGGATTGTTGTTCCAGGCACACATGGATATGGTCTGTGAAAAGAATGCTGACGTGGCACACGATTTTTCAAAAGACCCTATCCTTCCTTATATCGACAACGGGTGGGTGAAGGCGCGCGGCACTACGCTGGGCGCTGACGACGGTATGGGCGTTGCCGCTATGTTGGCTGTTCTTGCCGATAACAACATTGAACACGGCCCGTTGGAATGCCTTTTCACTTTCGATGAGGAAACAGGATTGTCGGGTGCTAAGGAGATGCCGGCTGGTGTCCTTCAATCTAAATATCTGGTAAATCTCGACTCGGAAGAAGATGGCGAGTTCTGTATCGGTTGTGCTGGTGGTGTCGACACCACTGCCACTTTTTCCTACCAACCGCAGACTGTTCCCGATGGTTTCTCGTTCTTCAGGGTTACTGTGAATGGCTTGCAGGGCGGTCATTCGGGTAGCGATATCGATAAAAACCGGGGAAACGCTGTGCAACTGTTGGCTCGTTTCATCAATATGCTCTATTCTGGAAACGCTGTACTGTTGGCAGAATTTAACGGCGGTAACCTGCGTAACGCTATCGCGCGTGAGGCGACGGCTGTTATTGGACTGCCGGCTGCCAAGAAGGAGCAGGTGCGCATTGTGGCCAATCTGTTGTTGGCTGACCTGCAAAACGAGTATCCGAACGAACCCGGACTGAAACTTACGGTCGAGTCTGTGGTGGAAGACGCTCCGCGCGTTATGGTTGATACCGATACCGCAAAATGCCTTGTCAGGGCTCTGGTGGCCTGCCCGCATGGTGTTATGGGCATGAGCCAGGACTTGCCCGGCTTGGTGGAGACTTCTACCAATCTGGCTTCTGTGAAGATGCAGAACGATTATTCCGTTCTGGTGACTACCAGTCAGCGCAGTTCGGTGGCTTCCCGTAAAGAGGAGGTCAAAAACAAAGTGGCGGCGGTCTTCCGGCTGGCGGGTGCGGCCGTCTCTCATGGTGACGGATACCCGGGCTGGAAACCTAATGTCAATTCGGCTATTAAGGAGGTTCTCGCTCAGGCTTACGAGGACTTGTTCAAGCAAACACCTTCTGTTGGCGCTATACATGCCGGACTGGAGTGTGGCTTGTTCCTTGAGAAGTACCCCGATCTCGATATGATTTCTTGTGGCCCTACGCTCAGGGGAGTCCATTCTCCGGCTGAAAAGGTCGAAATTGCTTCGGTCGGTAAGTTCTGGCTGCTTCTTCTTGATGTGATGAAGCGTATGAAGTCGCTGAAATAGGTCTCCCTTACTGTCTTTTATGCGTCTCGTTTACCTGTTCCACAGTGGTTTCGCTATTGAAACTGACCATTGTGTCGTGATTATCGATTACTGGATTGACCCTACCGATACGGTTAAGGACCTCCTGCAAACGGGCAAACCCGTCTATGTGCTGGCCAGCCACCACCATGAAGACCATTTCAACCGCGAGGTCTTCCGTTGGAAAAGGAGGAGGCCCGATATTACATACCTGCTGGCTCGTGATATTCTCGATAACTTGCGTGCTGATGCCGACGAGGCTGACTGCTGGTTTGTGAAAGGTGACTCGTGGAACGACGACTACTTGAGGGTCTCTGCTTTTGGCAGTAACGATTGTGGCGTGTCGTGGATGCTGGAGCTCGACGGCAAACGTATATTTCATGCGGGCGACCTGAACAACT
>DGTD01000125.1:0-1493 GCA_002396385.1 Bacteroidales bacterium UBA4345 | reverse complement strand
GCGACCTGAACAACTGGTATGCCAAATTCCTGACTGACCATTATCGGGGACGCAAGATTTTCAGTTTTGAGTTCAACCGTGAAATCGATCCGGTTGAAGACGAACGTTGCTTCCTTTCTGAATTAGACGATATTGCCAAAGTGACCGATTCGTTCGATTTGGTCATGTTCCCTGTCGATGGCCGTATCGGTAACGGCTATATGTTGGGCGCGCGCCAGTTCATCGAACGTTTCAAGGTGCGGCAGTTCGTTCCCATGCATTTTGTTCTGGCTGGCTTCGAGTCGGCTTGGCGTATGAAGGAATATACGCAACCCGCCGGTATTCCGTTCTGGGCTATCGGCTACGATGGCGAATCGGTTTTACTCTGAGCGGTATAAATTTATAAAAGAGGGTGGTGCGCTTTTTTCGCAACATCCTCTTTTGCCTTTGTCGGCAGATTGGCGTCTATTTCGCTGGCTGTGGGTACACAATATGCGCAGCTTCGTATATCAGGGAAAAGCAAGAAACGGGTCTTTTGATAAAGTTTGGTTAATTAATGTTAAATTTATGGGTGCCGACAGAGAGAATTTGCACACCTTCAAGTATGATTTGTATTTTTGCGTAATCGTCTGTAAAGAAAGATTTTTTATCTGTCGTTAAATAGCTGCTTACGGTTGTTAATAACGAAAATACTGCCAAAAGATGTTTGCAGTAATCAAATTATAAATTTCACTACTTTGACGAGGCATACTGATATTGTTTTAGAAATGAAAAAGAGAATTTTAGTATTCTTGGCAACGCTGTTTTCTAGTATTGCCTGCTTTGCACAGAATTGGAAAATGGGAGATATCTTTACCCAGGATGGCATTACTTTCAAGGTGGTGGGTTACTGCTTGGTGACCGACCCGCGCGACACTTTGATGAACGCTTCTTCTTTTTACGATGCCGGCGAGTTGATGGTGACCGGTGTCTCTGAAGCGTTGACCGACGTGGTGATTCCTGTGGCGGTGGGCCGGTACCAGGTGATTGGCTTGACCGACAGTTTGTTCTTCGGTAAAACCTATAACAGGGTCTGGTTGCCTGAACTTGAGTTTATTGGCAACTCTGCCTTCGAAAACGCTAAAATAAAATCGGGCACGCTGGTGGTCCACAACGTTAAACAGGTTGGTGAGTTGGCTTTCCATAACATCGATGCCCGTCTGTGCTTCGACCTCAGTAAACCTATTGCGTTTTACCAGACTCCCAAAGGTAAAAAAGAATCTGCCAATACCGTTAAGTACACTCAAAAGCAGCTGCAACCAAAGGGTGGTGTGGTTTGCCATTTGAAGAGTACGGGACATCTGGTTTCTTCGCCCTATTTGGGATATGTGATTGCGGGACAAGGAAAGTTCCTTAATAATTGTGTGAGCGAAGCCTACAATGGCGACAAGGAATGGATTGACCGTCCCCTGAACATTAAAAACACCGAGTTGCGCTACTGCAAAAAGAATTTGGCGTATAGGTCAAAATGCAGG
>DGTD01000104.1 GCA_002396385.1 Bacteroidales bacterium UBA4345 | reverse complement strand
GAGATTCAGTCAGAAGATATGAGTGTCTTCTGCAATCGCGACGAGGCTTCACAGCTATCACCAGATAGTGGTTTGGCACAGGTGGTCATTGGGGTGCGAAGGAGCGGGAAATCTACCCTTTGTACCAAGTACTTGATAGACAATGCTATCAATTGTGCATTTGTCAATTTCGACGATGAACGTCTTTCGACGATGCAGACCGATGACCTAAACAAACTGCTTGAAGCCATCTATATTGTTTATGGCAATGTAGATTGCCTTTTCTTCGACGAGATACAGAATGTGGAATCGTGGCCGCTGTTTGTCAACCGACTGTTGCGGCAAAAAAAACGTATCTTCCTTACGGGGTCGAACTCTAAGTTGTTGTCCAACGAGCTGATTACCCACCTTACAGGCCGATACAATAAGGTGGAGCTTTATCCTTTTTCTTTTTCCGACTATTGCCGTATGAGCGGCGTAGATGTCGCTTCCATCACCACCAAAGCCGAGGGCATGCGGCAAAACGCACTGCACAAATACCTTCATGTAGGCGGTTTCCCCGAATTGCAGAACGAGAGCAACCCTAAAAACTATATCGACGGTTTGTTTAATGCAATCATCCGCAACGACATATCTCGGCGCTTCCGCATCCGTCAAGTAGATATCCTCGCCAAGGTGGCCGCTTATCTCGCCGACAACTTTGCACAAGAATTTTCGGCCACCGCCATTGCTAAGTTGTTCGGTATCTCCAACCATACAGCCGAGAAATATTTCGGCTACTTGAAAGAGGCATTCTTGTTTGTTGGTGTAAAGAAGTTCTCCTACAAGGCCAGCGAACGCCTTCGCAACGAGAAATGCTATGTGGTGGACGTGGCTTTGGCCGCCGAGCGCAACGACACCTTCTCGCTTGATAATCTCGGATGGCGGCTGGAAAATGTGGTGTGCCTCGAACTCCTGCGCCGTTATCACCACCAGTATGCCGAAATATTCTACTATAAGGAGAAATCCTTTGAGATTGATTTCTTAGTGGCCAAAAACGGAATCGTACAGGAATTGATACAAGTTAGTTACAACGTCACTTCCGAAAGAACGCGTCAGCGCGAAATCAATGCCCTGCTGCGAGGTGCCAAAAAGTTCAACTGCCGAAACCTCACGCTAATTACCTTTAGTACTGAGCAAACGGTTGAAAAAGACAACGAAACCATCCACGTACTCCCCGCTACCAAATGGCTGTTGGGGGCAAAATAGTACGACCACAGGGTGCAACTGAACAACTTGATGAGATTAAAGAAAACAGAAAACACCGAAAAATAGACAGAAAAACCACCGCGCAAAAAGGTTGCACTTCGAGAGTGTAATTTTGCAGCCGAAAACGAAACAGAAAAAACACAGAAAGATGAAGAATACAAACCCTATTTTTAGCCTGAAAAACTTCCGTTCCTTTGGTGAAGAAGGTGCAGATTTTGAGTTAGCCCCAATCACAGTGCTGACTGGGTGCAATAGTGCCGGAAAGAGTTCCTTGGTGAAAGCTTTGTTACTCTTATCAAAGCAACCCATAGACGAAGGGAGCGGTAATCAAACCTTCACCTATGATTTAGATGATAGCCAAGATACAAATCGGCAATTTGCTGGTACAGACATAAAAAGTTATATGCCTGGAAAAGAATTGAAAGTGTCTCTACAAGAATTAGGACTTGGACGTTTTGACAAAGTAGTACATCATCATTCTGTAAACGAACTGATTGTCTTGTCCTACAAAATATGGTCTTATTACCTTCAAGAGAATGTCCTTGTAAAAAGGTCTTTTAAAGCTGGGAAAGATTTATTAAATGAAGGAGAATTAATTGAATTTCTCATTGAGAGGATGGATGGTACAATCTTATTTAAATATCATTGGAATAGTGGTAAGAATATTTTTTTTGACCCAGAATTAGGCGAAATATGTTATCCTATTGGATGGGAAGGGACTGGCCATATCAGCTCCATTATAGAAAAGTGCGACAGGTATATTGATTTTTGTAAATTAAAGAGATATCAAAGTAAACATAAGTTTGCTTCGAAATGGCTATCAAAGTATGGATCTGCAAATGGCAGAAACGAGTCTGGGAAAAAATATGCGGAAAACATGCTTAGTGTTGCAGATAATGGCATGCGAGAAATAACTAGTAAGTGGGGAGAACAATTAGAGACATATAAAATACCTATAGATTGGGATGTATCACTTTCATTACAAGGTATTTTATTATCGGATAACCAAGAAAAAGAACGGCTGCTAAATGACGACTTGCTTAGTAGGGAAGATGTGAAAATGAGACAACAGAATAATCAGGGCAAACGCATGAAAAATTAAAAAATCAGTACGATATCAACATTTGTGACGGAGTTGTCAACAGGTGGTCCCGTCTCAGAATTTTAAAAAAAACACGATATGAACATTTCTGGGCAGGATTGCGTGTAAATTGTTGATAACTATTTGTATGGCAGCACGTAACATTTTTGAGATAATGTTCGTTATATAGCCATAACCATCAAGAATTGTTATGGCAAGTTTATATGAAACAGCAGCACGGCTGCACGACCC
>DGTD01000036.1 GCA_002396385.1 Bacteroidales bacterium UBA4345 | reverse complement strand
CTTTTTCTTTTCTTTCCGCTTGGCATAATCCTTAAAAATTTAAAAGTTTATATATTTTGAATATTGCGATAAAAGTCGAGCAGAATTCACCTCCTAAAATCGGTCAACAAAATTAGAACTTTTTTATGAGAAAAGCAAAGGTTCGAGAAGAAGTTATGAACAAAAGGGAGAAAATTATACTAAATTTGTGATATGAAGTTACAGAAGAAACATCTTATATTACTCGTCGCAACCCTCTGCATTCTGGCAAGCAGCTGCCATTGGAGTAAGACCGTTGAAGCCGACACCTCGTTGTTAGAGCATGTGAAGGCGGCTAAAGGTGTGTACGAAATGTTGGAGGAGAAATATCCCGATTCAACAACCGACGACGACACCATAGCTGTCGACAGCACACCACCCGCACACGATTTGCAGAAAGAGCAAAGCCAGCTTTGGAACCAACTGGCACAATACCTGGTGGGTATGCGAATTGACAGTACCAACATCTACCATGGCCTTACACAATTTCCGAAATGGGTAACCTACCAGCAGAAAATGTGGACCATGTGGAACAACTACCGCAAAAATGCCGCAAAAGCCTCCATATGGACGGAACAGAACATAACGCCCCTCACCACCGACTGCAAACAAGTGCTCTACGCATTCAGCGGACCAGACTGGCCCTACGTTCACACTTTCTTCCCCAACGCCGACGAATACATCTTACTGGCAGCCGAACCCATAGGCAGTATACCACAACCCAACGCCTATATGAACGAGGAAGAAGCGGCACGGCTTGCCAACGCGCTCTACCACAGTACCCTGAACATTTGGGGCAACAGTTTCTTCGTAACCGGCAGAATGGAGAAAGACTTGCGCAACAATGAGGTCGACGGTGTGTTGCCGGTGCTGATGATGTTTATGGGCCGGGAATACCGCAGCATAGACAATATAGAGATCGGACAACTGCAACCAGACGGCAGCATAGAGACCGAAAGTTCTAAAACGCCGAACGTTATGCGTATGGAAGTCAGCAAAAAGGGTAAACGCCAAACCATCACCTACATCCGTTGCGACCTCAGCAACAACGGACTTAAATTTGACAAGCCCCTGTGCGAATTTTTGGAAAACCATTTGAAGCCCGAGACCAGCGCCGGCTACCTGAAGGCGGCGTCGTACCTGCCCCACTACAACAACTACTCGAAAATAAGGAACACCATTCTCAAAAAATGCCGTTTCATACTGGAAGACGACTCGGGCATCAAATACTCCGACTTGCGGAAAGCCGGTTTCAAATGTATGTTTTGGGGAAAATACGTAAAGCCCATACACACCTTCAAGAACTGCCAACAGGAAGACCTTGACAGCGCATTCAAAGCCGTTGACCCCGAAAGGTTGAACTTCATAATAGGATACGGTAGGCGCTCCTACCAGATAGGCGCCATTAAGAGCAACTATTGAAACATACTGGCACAAACACAGAAAACAACAGACATGAGGAAACATACACCAAACAGGACCATCTTCCTACTTTTTTTCCTGCTTGCGGCATTAACTGACACTTTTGCCCAGGTAGACATAACACAAGCACCAGCATACGAGAGTCTGGAGAAGTGGATTGACTACACCAAGACGCTGGAGCGCAGACCGTACAGGAACGGGGCTACCGGTCCGTATGCGTTCGACTGCAGCGGTTTCACCCAATACTGCTACAAACAGCTGGGTATTGAACTAAGCCGTACAAGCGCCCTACAAGCCAAGGACGGAAAGAAAATACGAAAACGCAAACGCTTGAAGACCGGCGACCTGGTCTGCTTTAACGGTAGCAAGATAGGGCGCACTGTCGGGCATGTGGGCATTGTTGTGGAAAACAACAACGGCGTTTTCACCTTTATACACGCTTCTAGTTCGGTTGGGGTAACCATCAGCCGCAGCGACACCAAATACTACGACGACCGCTATGTGACGGGCCGGCGCATCACCGACAACAAGAAACTGCGCCGCGCGTTGAAAAAATTCGGCCAAGAGGTTGCCAGCGAACAGGCAACTTCAAAAACTTCCAACAAGCCAGTTGACGACGGAAAAGAATTGAAGGAACGACACAGAAGACACAAACGGGAAGAAGGCGGACAACAACCAGTTGAGACTGGGAAGACGCAGAAGAATAAGAGTGAGAAGACGGGAGACAAGTCCACTGAAACGGACAAGACACGCAACACCAGGCAAGACAACACCCCAGCTGACGATAGCCGTACGAGCAAGCGAAACGCGAAGGAAACAGTTGAGAACGCCTTCAAAAACAACACCGTTAAAAACGATACCGCAAAGGTAAAGCCGGCGGAGAATGCCGACAGCACAAGAACGGGAAATGACTCTTCAAACACAAAGCCTACACAGGCTGATGGAGCAAACACCATTAGCGGGAATATACACAAGGTTCAAAAAGGTGACACGCTCTACAACATAGCCAGACGGGCAGGTTGTACGGTGCAACAGATTAAAGAGTGGAACAACCTGACGAGCGATGCTTTGAGCATCGGCCAAGAACTGAGAGTCAAATAAGATACCCATAAGTCCTAATAAATGAAACAAGAAAAAATAAATAAAACCAACGCGGCCCGGCTACTAGACCAAGCGGGTATAAAATACGAGCTGGTCCCCTACATTGTTGACGAAAACGACTTGAGCGCCATCCACATAGCCGACCAACTGAACGAACCAATCGAGCAGGTATTCAAAACGCTGGTGTTGAGGGGCGACAAATCAGGCATTTTCGTATGCGTGGTGCCAGGTGAAGAAGAAGTGGACCTGAAAAAGGCGGCCAAAGTGAGCGGCAACAAAAACTGCGACCTTGTGGCCATGAAAGAGCTACTGGGTTTGACCGGATACATACGTGGCGGTTGCTCGCCCTTGGGAATGAAGAAAAAATACCCGACCTATATTCACGAAACCTGCATCCTCTACGACTATATATACGTTAGCGGAGGCGTACGCGGCCTGCAAATAAAGGCAGACCCCAACGATTTGATAAAAATCTGCGAGATGGAGGTTTGTGAGATCACTAAAAGCTAAGAGGTAAAGTCCAATGAGAGTCGCAATTATAGGAGCAGGAGCAGCCGGCTGCTTTTGTGCGGTAAACCTGAAGCGGAGGCTTCCCAAATGTGAGATCGACATCTACGAAGCCGGCGCCAAGCCGTTGGCCAAAGTGGCCATAACCGGCGGAGGGCGGTGCAACCTGACCAACAGTTGGGAAGGCGTGAAAAGTCTGGGGCAGGTCTACCCCCGTGGCGAACGTCTGATGAAACGCCTTTTCCACCAGCTTGACCACCAACAAACCATGGACTGGTGGGAAAAAGAAGGCGTGCGCCTCGTCACACAAGACGACCACTGCGTTTTCCCCGCCAGCCAAGACGCCATGACCATTGTAAACCTGCTAACGGCCAACATTAAACGCCTCGGCATAGGCTTGCACCTTAGCCACCGTGTAGCCAGCATTGAGCATAACGGTGAATACACGATAAACTTCAACGACGAGAAACTAAAACCAGTAACTGCCGACACTGTAGTGTTAACGACAGGCGGCCATCCCAAAGAAAGCGGATTCGATATGCTGAAACCGCTTGAACTGGCAATAGTGCCACCAGTGCCTTCGCTTTTCACCTTCTGCATACACGACCCCGCACTGAACGCGCTGCAGGGTGTGGTGGTAGAAGATACAGTAGCCAGCATAGCCGGCACAAAATTCAAGGCAGAAGGTCCGTTACTCATCACCCACTGGGGTATGAGCGGTCCGGCCATTCTAAAAACATCGTCACAAGCGGCCCGCCACCTTGCCGACAACGCCTATAAAGCCAACCTACTTGTAGACTGGTGGCCAGCAATGAGCCAAGACGAAGTAACGGCCTTCTTGAACAAACAAGTAAAAACCAACGGAGCGAAGCAAGTCAGCACCATAGCCCCACCCCCACTTACCCACCGGCACTGGACGTACCTGATTAGCCGAATAGGCATTATCGAGACCAAACGATGGAACGAAATCGGGAAAAAAGACCTCAACCGTATGGTGCAACTGCTTAAAGCAGACACCTATGCCGTTGACGGCAAAGGCCAATTCAAAGACGAGTTTGTGACTTGTGGCGGAGTCGCCTTATCGGAACTCGACCCAAACACCCTGGAATGCAGGAGTCACCCCGGCCTCTATTTTGCAGGCGAAGTGACAGACGTGGACGCCGTTACAGGCGGATTCAACCTGCAAGCCGCATGGACTATGGGCTATGTGGTGGCGCAGGCAGTTGCTAGTAAATGATAACCAGGCATAACGCCACCAGCAGAGGGGGATTCCGCCAGTGTTTTATCGGAACAGAAGTTCGAATGGCAACAGACAGACGCAACACAGAAACAGTTTGTCCAAACAAAAAAATCAGCCCCAAACAAGCTGATTTTCTTATATCGGGCGAGCATAATACTACTTTTTCCAGAAGGTAAGACCCATATCTCCCTTCTTGACAAAATATAGGCATTTACGGCCAAAATACACTTGTCCCTCCTCAGAAACTTTGCTCCCACTATAAATTTTCAAATAATTATCTTTAAAAGTATACTTATAGGAATCCTTCTCAGTAAAGCCAGATGCCGATAAAGTGACTATTGTCGACAGCACGCCATTGGGCTTAAACGAGTATTCCATTACTCCCAAAAGGGCATCACAGAACTAACACAAGCGGCAATCACCGCAAAAACAAATTTCATAATAGTACAGCTAGAAATTATAAATAAAGTTGTGGAAGTTCCCCGTTCTTATTTACCAGCGAACTTCCATTGTTCAGTAGCAATATAATTGAGGAGTGATACCACTTTTTCATCATTATAAGGTCCAGACAAATCGATGCCGAACGATTCGAACATAGCAGCAGAAATCGGGAAACGAGCCAACAAACCGTCTATTTTGAAAGAAGCACCAGGCTTCATTAATTCCTGACTCATCAATCTGAAAATCATTTTCCTATCGTAAGACTCGAATTCACTGCCATACGCTGTAAAAGGGTCTTTCACTTCTTCACTATCTTCCGATATTGCAATTTCACCGGTAAGTTCCATAATTGTTTTTATGACAATTGGGAATAGACGGTAATCGGCCTGATTAGACAACGAGAAGAGCCTGATTTCATAGCCATCGCTTTCTTTGTTAACTTCAATACCGCGAAGAGCCATTTTCACAGTCCCGATGTGTAAAGAAAAATCGTCTGATGTACTAACCACACTTTCGCCTTTAGCAATTAAAGACTCCATGATAGATTTCGCCGGGATGTCCTTCCCAGACTTAACAAAAACGCTAACACTCATATTTTTTTAGAACTACTTTAAATAATTAACGAAACAGATTCCATACTACAAATATAGCAAATAACCATATTATAACAATTCACAGGATAGAATATTAATTATGTATCGTACTATTCGGAAATAAGCATCAGGGGATATCTTTAAATAAATTTTCTCCAACACCTTAGCTTAATAACTTGAATATGCAGTACAGCAAAAATTAGTTATTTGGGCAAATCATACTATATTTGTGAAAATGCGACCTCTACAGCCAAAACAACTCAACAAAGGGAATTTATAGAGGTCAGTTTCTATCATCTTAATACTTATATAACAAGAATGAAAAATTTTGTCCTATACCTATGCCTAGCGCTGTTAATGGGAATTACGCACCATGCACATGCCGAAGACAAACCCAAAGTCCAATCGGACACCACCCTATTAGGCAGCCAGACGGATTCAACAGGGAACGAATACGAGATACTAGAGGTTAGGACAAGACTGAATTACGTACACCCCGACACGCTACCCGACAGTGTTACCGCCTCGCTCGACGACATAACCCGCTACATAACGGCCCACTATAAAACCGATAAAGGCCGGCTCTGGGCCGCATATTCGTGGGTATGCACAAATGTAAAGTATAATGAATCGGGCCTCGACACACAGATGAGATACCAAGGGAGTGCATTGGCCGATTACACGTTCAAGAAGAAAATTGGTGTATGCAAAAACTACGCTGAGTTATACCACCAGCTAGCAAAAAGAATGGGTATAGAAAGCTATTTGGTTAATGGCTACTCTATCCACCAAGAAGCATCGGACAATCCACGACACGCATGGGTAATCTGCATACTCGACGGCCAGCCCTATGCCTTCGACCCGACTTGGGGAGCCGGATATTACGATAAAAAGAAAAAGAAATTCACCTTCGAATTCAAACGCAAGTGGTTTGCTAAAGAATTAGACGATGGAGAATACCTGTCGACCCACTACCCTATAACAAGCTACTTCCAATGCACGTCAGCCCCCAGCACATACGGCGACATATTCTACGACAACACAGATATGTGGGAAGAAGGCGATTATGTCTGGCAAGATACACTGAGATACTACACCCAAAAGGCCAACCCGCTGGAAAAGGCTGAATTTGGACTGCGTGATATGAAAAAAAATCTGGTCATTCCATTAAAACCCAAAATCTGGAAACCGACAGACTATTACAAGAAAGTGTTCAAACCCGTCAGAAGCTATCGAAAAGCCTTTAAAGAAGATATCAAATACCAAAGAGCCCTGATTGAGAATTTGAAAGACTTGCGTATGGCAGATATATTAGACAAACAAGCCGACAGTTTGGTCCAAATTTCAAGCAAGTGGGAATATCTATGGAACGAGTCTCAAAATTCGGGCCACTGGACTGAGCTTGTAAAGGAAGCCAACAACATTATCGGCCGACTCGACAAGCTAGAGACCAACAACCGTATGTATAAAAGCATCATAAAAGAACTGAAGTATTTTGCAAACTGCTATTTGGTATATCCAACCCCAAAAGGGGTTCGCATTCGCAACCACAAGGCAAGGAGCCATAAAACAGCAGGGAAAAAGACACAGACTTCGCGACACACTATAGAGAAAGACTTTTACAAACAGAAAGAAAGGAAAGGCCACGAAACCTGCGCATTGACCAAAATTACAAGGCAAAAGGAAATTGAGTTCCTATTCGACAGCTACCGTAACGGGAAAAGGCGGCACTACACAATAAGGCTCCACAGAATGAGAGAACAGTTTTGATGTTCCGTAAGAATGGAAAACTTTATTGTCTACCACCTTACTTAAAAACCAGTTGCGCAAACTCACACAGATAAGTGCGCCAGTTTTTCCAGACATGTCCGCCGTCAGATTCCCGATAGGTGTATTTCAGCTTATTCTTATCGAGGAAATCCCGAAGCAACATATTTTCATTATAGAGGAAATCGTCTTTGCCGATAGCAATCCAATAGAGCGCAGGTTTCAGAGCGAACTGCCTTTTGATTTTCTCCTCACAATTTTGATAGACAGGAGAATGGACCCGTCCTGAAAAACGAGCAGAAGCCGAGAACAAACCCACATAATCGAACATGTCGGGGTTCTCTTTAGCAATGTGCATAGAGTGGAAACCGCCCATCGACAAGCCAGCAATGGCACGGCCCGATTTTTTGTTATTTGTACGATAAGTATCGTCGATAAAATTCACAATTTCGGGGAACGAAGTTTCAAAAGTGCCGTCCATAGTATGTGGGAGTTCAATGGTAGGCGTAATAAAACCGGTAGGAGCATATCCAGCCGCAGCCTGTTGGTCGACGTTTCCATTCGGCATTACCACAATCATCGGTTTCGCCTTGCCTTGTGCGATGAGATTATCCATAATCTGCGCGACACGGCCGAGTGTAATCCAAGCCTCTTCGTCGCCCCCCATGCCGTGCAACAAGTAGAGCACGGGGTACTTATCCATGCCCTTTTCGTAACCAGCCGGCGTATAAACGGTCAACCTACGGTCGTTACCTGTGGTTTTACAGTGGAACCAAACCCTCGACACCGAACCGTGCGGCACATTGTTCACCGCATAGAGGTTGCTCTGCGGTCCATCGACCAAAAATATGTTGGAAGTAGTAACCACATCGCGCGTGAGGTAAACATTTGAGGGATCAGTCGTCCTCAAGCCATCGACAATAAACGAATAATTGTATAATTCAGGTATAAGCGGTGTTGGCGTAGTGTATACCCAAATGCCTTTCCCATTTTCCTGCAAATCGGCCACACCCGGTTTGTCACCATCGGCAGGCAGGAAATCGCCCGTCACCTGAACCTTTTCAGCCTTAGGCGCCTTCATACGGAACGTAACCGTTTTGTCGGCATTAATCTCCGGAGAGACGGTCGGAGTCTTCCACCATAGGTTTTCTTGAGCCTGACAAGCCACACCAAACATAAAGGCCGCAACACTTAAATTCGCTTTTTTCATTGAAATGTGTAAATACGCTAAAACTTAGTTCTGGAAAGTTACAAGAAATAGCGGAGGAAACAAGCGAAAAGGTCGTGATAAATAACTAAATTTGAATAGAAATTAACATTGGCGTATGATTGAATATAAAGACATCCACGAATTCACCCAAAAAGAATTACAAGACCTGTTTTTATCGGTAGAATGGTCGTCGGGGCACTATCCCGAAAAACTGGTTGTTGCCATGCGCAACTTCGCCACAGTTTATTCCGCATGGGACGGCACCAAACTGGTAGGCCTGATATGCGCGATGGACGACGGTATCATGAACGCCTACGTGCATTACCTGCTGGTCAGGCCCGACTACCAAGACCAAGCCATAGGCCGGAAGCTGGTAGAACTAGTGCGCAACCACTACAAAGACTACCTTCGTATAGTGGTGGTGGCCTACGACGAAGAAATACACTTTTACGAACATTGTGGATTTAAGAAAGCCGAAGGAGCATCGGCCATGTTCATCACCGAGTTGTGGACGTAGTGCCGAAGCAAAATACAACACGTTATGGACAAAACAGCCACCATAGATCGCGTTTGGGCAATATTCGGCGAGTTAAACAAAATACCCCGCCCATCGCACCACGAAGAGAAAGCCGCCGACTTCTTGTGCCAGTTTGCGACAGCAAACGGTTTGGACTACAGCCGCGACGCAAACAACTGCGTGGTTATACGAAAACCCGCAACACCTGGCTGTGAAGACTGGGAACCCCTTGTGCTGCTCAACCACATGGATATGGTGTGCGTGCACGACAGCAACTACAAGTTCAACGCGCTAGAAGACCCCATCGTCAGTGAAATACACGACGGATGGATGTATGCCAAAGGCACCAGCCTAGGAGCCGACAACGGCATAGGGCTATCAATAGCGCTGGCACTGATAAGCGACAACACAATTCAGCACGGGCCTCTTGAAGTGCTGACCACCACGAACGAAGAAGACGGCATGAGCGGAGCCGCCAACCTGCCGGAGGACTTCATAAAGGGAAGGAAAGTCATCAACCTCGACTCGGAAGACTTCGACACGATAACCGTAGGAGCCGCCGGCGCCTACATTCAGAAGGCAGAATGGCATTTTGCTCCAGAGGACCACCTCCAAACCAAACCACACCTGAGAATAAGTATAGAAGGCGGCAAAGGCGGGCACTCGGGCGTAGACATCGACAAAGGGCACGGAAATGCGATAGTGTTGCTGTTCAAGCTACTGAACGAACTGAAGACAACCTGCAACGACCTGCAGATAGGGGAACTGCAAGGCGGAGGCAGCGCCGCCGCCATAGCCGGGAAGGCCAGCGCCACCCTATGTGCCAGCCACCTATCGCACCAAAAAGTCAGCGAGCTGGGCAAAGCCACAATCGCCCCTTTCCACGAGACCGACAGCCAACTGACAATAAGCGTGACCGAGTCGGAACAATGCAGGCTGCTGGGCACAGCAGACAGCCAACGCCTGATAACAGCCATTGCGGCAATTCCAAACGGAGTGCTTGAAATGCGGGAAGATATGCCAGGAACAGTGCAGACAAGCACCAACATCGGAGTCTTAAAACAGACCAACAACCAGATAGAGGTAACCACCCACACCCGTAGTTTCAGCGACCAAAGAATGGAGGAAGTGGGCAACCAGACAGCGGAACACCTCAGAGCGAACGGAGCAAACGTCAGTACAGAGGCGTTCACCCCCGCCTGGCAGGAAAACAGCGACTCGTTCTTTCTTAAAAGAGTTGGCGAGACCTTTAAGCAAGAGTTGGGTTTCGCCCCCCGTAAGGTAGCCATGCACTTTGTGCTGGAAGCCGGCCACTTCGTGCGGAAATATCCGGGCATAGAGATTGCCTGCATCGGGCCGCGCATCAAATCACCCCACAGCACAGGCGAACGGGTCGAGTTGAAGACCGTAGAAGAGATACTGAAGGTAGCCAGAAAGCTTGTAAGCAGTCGGCTGAAAACAAGTTAGAATTTAGGCATAACCAGCACCTTACCATCGATAGCAGCAAGCGGTATAGCGTAAGGTTTACTCCTAGCCCCCCTGATGGAGTACTGTTCCGCCACATTGCCGACAGGCAGCACCGACTTGACCACCCTGTTAATTTTAGAGATAGACTGTGTCACACGGTCAGTTTCTTCAAGTTTGTGAACCGGAGCGGTATTGAAATTCGGAGCAACCATCGTATAGATGTCTTCCAACTCAGCAATGTAGTCAGATATATTTTTGATGACGATTCCCTCGGGATGGCGTAAGAACAAGATGTAGAGAGAAGTGTGCAGAGGTCCGCCCAAATCGAGTTCCATCTCGTTGTAATCGGGTAAGACCACCCTACAGTCTTTGTTAACGACCAGCGAAGAGAGTTTGTCGTCCCTCAGCACCATTTTCCCCTGTAAAAGGCCAGCAATCTTATCGTTATCGACAGTACCATATTTAAGTATATAGAGCCGTACGAGCGAGGCAATCTGCTTTGCGAGCTCTTCCTTTTCCTTAAGCAGCGCATCGGTCCGGTCGTTGCCCCCGTCAGATGTCTCTATAGCCCCGGGTAAAGTCCTCCCCTCCCCCTCAAGAGAATCCTCATCCGGGCAGACATCGGACAACCCCGAAGCGCATTCATCCGCTAAAAACTCATATTCAAACGAGGCTTCAGAATCTTCAGCAGCGAATTGTCCAGAAGATTCACAGTTTTTTGCAGACATCCCCTTTTCCTCACTGGAACAGCGCCTAACAGTTCTAGAAGCCCCCTCTTTCAGTCTTTCCCAAAAAGAGCGTTTCCGTACACCAATTTTAGCCTCATTAGGTTCAGCAGGCATGCTATCGCACCCATCAAGCCGAACCATAGAAGCGTCAGACGGGACTTTGTTAAGGAACAAGAGCGGTTCATTTCTGAAAGAATCCACATCAAGCAATCCGAGAGCCAGCCCGCGCGCGCACATACCGGGAGATTCAGCCGCGCACCGAGGAACAGCCAAAACACCATATCCACCACTAACCACCCCCAGATTGAAGCGTCGGGCCATAAGCAAGCCGTCGGTATCGGCAGCCGTCGGCAGCAAAAGCACCTCAAAGCAAGGCAAATAATTCGAAACAGCCTCCTTTACACAATCAACAACAGCAGCAGAAGGGGCCTCTCTTGCCGGATTGTAACAAAGGAACAACTTGCCGTAGGGAAGATTAGAGGAAAAAGAGAAATCCATACACTTGAAAAATACTTTAACGTTTAACTCACAACGGGTTATTGAAGTCCGCCACAAAACCATCCGGCACCAGACAACGAATGAAGGAGACACCCTGCGTTTCCGACCAACAGAATAACCACCAACTAAGGTACAATAAAATAGGACAGAAAGAGCAACAAAACAAACTAAATCCGTGTTTTTTCAAAGGCGAAATGTTCGGTATCACAAAATAGCCTATCAATAAAGAATTGAACAACATTTTGGAGAAAACAAAAGAAATATGCAAATATTTTATTGCCGAGTATTGTTCATTCAAAATTATTTTATATATTTGCAATTGCAATTTAGAAAAACAAACAACTCTTATAAAGGCAAGAAATAATTAGGTTAATTAGGTTTTTTCATTAATGAATTACAAAAACAACATAACATTTTAGGTGCGTCTCCCGCTTGTGAAAAGTAGGAGACGTTTTTTTAGAGACAGCAAGAGAAATCACGACAATAAAAGCGGGTGTTCCAGTTCAGGAGCACCCGCTTAAACATTGTTAGAGCATTCAATTGTTGGCCCGTTCCTTGTCGTCGTCCGAGAAGAACTCGCAAGCCTCCTCTTCAGCACTAAGCACAGCAGCAGCACATTTTCCCTTAGGAGCCCTCTCCATACAAGAGCTGACACGGTCGGCCCAACGGGCAGTAGCCCCGGCAAAGGCAGAGAACATAGCCCTGGTGTGCGACTGGTCGGCAGTGAAGTTCATAGAATTGTTGATAGAGATAGAGAAAGCGACAGCATCGGCATCTTGGTTAGCACCAATAAAGGCGAACGTCCATCCTTTCTTTTTCAGGTCTTCAATAAGCCTCTTCACAGCGTTTCCGGAATACTCCTTCGAAGCATTCTCGTAGCCATCGGTAATAATCGTCACCTGTGCCACAGCATTCTCATCTTTCGCCACGTCTTTTTCCAACTGGTGTAGCGTAATGCCGACGGCATCGTAAAGCGGAGTACCGCAACAAGGCTGGTAATCGGCCGCAGAGATAGGTTTCACGTCGGCAATAGGTACATTCTCGAAAATGTACTTGCGCTCGCACTCACAGAAAGCCACTAGAGAGAAAAAGTGTTCCTGATCTTCGCAATGCTTCTTAGCGGAAGCCTTGATAGAGCCAACGGTTTCGTTAACACCGGCAATAGCCGCACTAGCAATATTGCTCATAGAACCGCTCTTGTCGAGAATAATAAGGTTGAAAATCTTCGTCTTCATAAGCATTTGGTTTTAGTTGTTTATTCTTTACACCACGAAGTTATGAAAGAAGCAACCGCACCCTGGGAAATCGCAATGTTGCAATTTTATTTTTCCCATGAAGAACGCATCACAACACTTATCGTACAGTTCGGAACAGCATCTTCACGATATTGAGCAAGAAGAACACCATTACACAATAAAGGGCATCGATGGCAAGGAGCAACAACAAGAAGGAGTTGTTGAAAGACACATGGCTACCCAGTAACAGGTCCACTTTCTCCATATTCTCAGGCAAAACATTGGCGTACTCGTTAACCAAGCCTTCGTTGTAGCCATAGGATTCCAGAAGCAGGCTGGTTGAATAATCGTCAAGCCAGCAACCACCCAAAACAGCCGCAGCCGAGAGAGGAAGAGCGATAAGGAAATAAGTCCAACAAGAACCACGTCGTTTTGACGTAAACCTATAGACAAGAACTGGGGCCAGGACGACAACCGTAAGGAACAGGAGGTTAACAGCCCCAACCACCTGCTGCAAGGGGAAATCGGCACTAATCGGCATTGTTCCAGTTTATACGCTGCGAGAAATACATCAGAAGACCCAGAATAGCGAAGAGTCCGAGGCTACCAGCCAACAAAGCGTAAGTCTCCATCTGTATGAGGACGAAAATGTAGGCATAGAGTCCACCCAAAGCAGCGCCAATGTAGCAAGCCGTCTTCTTAATCCTTAATATAGCAATAGCGTAAAGCGTAATCATCACAATCGTCATCAGAGTAGATAAAGCATAAGCCCAGACAAAGCCCACATGTTCCGACAAAGACAACAGGAGACAATAAAAGACGCACAAAGCCAGGCCGACGAACAGGTACTGTATAGGGTGTATACTCTTCTTGTTCATGACCTCAATGAAGAAAAAGATGGCAAAAGTCAAGAAAATAAAGAGTGCCGCGTATTTGGCCGTACGCATAGACTGCTGGTAGTGCTGGACAGGAAGAATTAAATCGGCGCCGAAAGCAGAGTTGCGAATTTCAGAATCAAGATTTGAGGTAGATTCGAACACTTGCGGATAAGACCGGTTGATGTACGAAACCTTCCAACTGGCAGTGAAACCATCTTTCCCCACTTTGCGCTTATCAGGAAGGAAGTTTCCATTGAAGCTAGGAGAATGCCAGTCAGACTTCAGGTCGACAGTAGTGTTTTGCCCGACCGGGATAAAGGAAAGCGAACGGGAACCCTTCAGCGAAACCGACATAGAGAAAGGCACAGACTTACCCGCCAACAAGTCGGAAATATCGACTTTAGCAGAAAGTTTCCTGCAACTGCCACCCAAACCGAGACCGTTAGGAGTAAGGACAACACGCTTGTCACCAAACAGAATGGAAACCTCGTCGGCAATGCCCTTCAGGTTGTAAACAGCGAAATCGAGTTCCGCCTCCTTTTCGACCAAACCCAGCGACTGGATTTCCTCTTCGGTAAGTTTAAAATCGCCGGTAATGGTCAAAGGCGCCTCATAAGTTACCACCTTGTAGATACTGCGTTTGAGTTCAGAAGTACCAACCGAACCAGTAATACTGACATTATGCGGCAGCAGATTCATCTTTTTTGTAACCCGCTGAGTTCTGACAGCTTTTTTAACAGTTTGACCAACAACCTCCAGTTCTTCTGCGACGTTTTCGTCAGAAGCAGCATCACCATCAGACGAGGTAGTCACAGGAGAAGAAACCACAAAAGACTTAGAGACGGAAAGGCAGGGAGCCACAACTGTCTGTTTACCGCACCACTGCTTCGAAACCTCGTCGATGACATCGTCGGCAGAACGCTCACGTTCGCGGATAAGACTCTGCACCGAGCAGGTAGGAATCAAGAGAAGCGCCGCCAAAACGGCAATCAGCGTACATTTCAGTCCCAATTTACTAACCAGCGCCACCTTAGAAGCTGGTTTAGTGTTTTCATTTTCGTTCATCATATCAATAAATTTTAAAAGTACTTTGTATTACAAAGTATATTAGTAAAAAAAATTAGTTGTTATTCTTCGTATTTTTCAAAAAAGCCTCCAAGGCATTGAGATGCTCGTTAAAAGCAGCCCTTCCCTTTTCAGTTACCGAGAAAGAGGTATTGGGTTTACGTCCGATAAACTGTTTCTTTGTAAGTATATAGCCCAACTCCTCCAAATTCTTGACATGGCTGGCCAAGTTACCATCGGTCAGCCCAAGCAACGACTTCAAGGTAGAGAAATCCACCTCGTCGTTGACCATGAGAACCGACATAATACCCAGCCTCGCCTTGCTCTCGAAAGCCTTATTTATATTTTCAAGACCTATATTCATTTTGCGTGCTTTCTCTCGTAAAGAAAATGGAAAACAATGCCATAAACAATGTGGAACACTCCGAACCCCAAAGACCAGAAAACCAACGCATACTGAATGGAGACACAGTCCACCAGTCCAAGCAACAGTTCGGCATATCCGAGATACTTGACATTAGAGTAAGTGTAACCCGACATGTTGACCAGCGCCAACCCATAGAACACCAACATGAAAGACGACGTCAGTCCATAATGTCCCTGCAAGATAAGCGCCGCACACATAAAGCCCCCCACCACCAGCGGAAGGAAGAAGTACCAGAGCATTTTACGCGATGTGGCATCGAGTTGGAAAGGAATGTTGTTTTTAGCCGCTTTCCGTTTTGCGAATAACAGAACAACCAAAGCGCAGGCTACAAAAAGAGCCACCGCTCCAGCAGTCAGCAGTTTAAGCTTGTAGTACTGCGAAATGGCATCGGAAGCCAAAAGCCGTCCGGCCACATAAGCGGCCAGAAGGGCCAAAGAGCCAATAGCCACAGCAGACAGCCCACTCAGCGACAGCACTTTGGTCGACTTAGCCATCATATCCCTTATTTCACTTAAAGCGTTGAAAGCTTCTTTGTTCTCCATATAGCATCTATTAAAAGTACTTTGCGATACAAAGTTAAAGATTAAATCAGAAAAAGCAAGAGAAAAAACATATTTTTTACAGCGCACAAAAAAAGAGGTCTTTCGCTATATAAAAGACCTCTCCATACAGAAAAACATGTCTATTTTGTTACAGGTCTCACATAATTGGACCCAAAAACATAAGCATCTTGAACACCATTAGAATTAAAAGGCAGGCAATAAGCCCTATCGGCGTATTGGGACCAAAACGTAGTAGAGGACCATATGTTGCTATTGTTTTATCTTGTTGACAAAACATCTAAAGAATTGGGATTTATTTTTCCCTTCAGGGAAGTGTACTGCAAAGGAACAAAAACAAATAGTTACTTAATTACAATAAAACATCCTGAGAGACAAAAGTTTCCCAGGATGTTAACCTATAATGAAAAGTCATCAGATGCCGAGACCTCAAGTTCATTTGAACTTCTTTTGCTCTTTGGCCTTGAAGGAACTTTTTTTAGAGTCGTTGAGCAGTTTATCCATAAATTTGTCACTTCCAGATATACTCTTGTTTTTCTCGTAGTACTCCAACGTCTTGGTCAAGGCGAAGAAATGCATATCGAAGTTGTGCTCCTTCTGTTTATTTTCAAGACAATAGACAACACAGCCGGAAAGATAAGCCACAAGCATTTGGCTACGAATATCTTTATTGTCGCATTTCATGAACGGACAACGGGTCTCGTCTATCGTAACCATAATGTCGTCAGACTCGGTGAGCCAAACCAAAACGAACGCATTCGCCTTTTTCACCCAAGGCAAATCTTCAGGCAACTTTGCGTCGAAGAAGAATTTAGCAGTTTTCAGCGCTACATCATTATCTTTTCTGCATTCTTCGGCATTTTCATACTTCTTGACCTCAGGAATTTCAAAATCGGGTTTAGCGTAGCCGAAAAAGGCTATAGACGCCAAAAAGAGGGAAAGAACTGTTTTTTTCATAATACTAAATCGTTACGTTTAATAAATTGATTTTCGTCAGGAGAGAAAGGGTGCTGCCGCATCCATACCTTAAGAGCGTCTAACACCTCCTTATTTTCTTGTTTCGAAGCATACTCGTTGTACTCTTTTTCGAAGACATCCTTAAAGATATACATCGTGTAAGCCTCGAAATATCCGCCCTCGATAAGCATATTCTGATAATCGAACAGATAGTTCGGATTCTTTTCCTTCCATTCTTCTTTATACGTAAGAGCCACAGCCTTCCTCATTTCCATCAAATCGTAAACAGTCACCGTTGTCCTTTTCCCAGCCTTCATATCATCAACAGCCTTAGATTTTGACACCGCCAACTCGTAAATAATAGGGAACGGGATTTTCAGTTGCAGCCCACTCATCTGAATAACGTTTCTAGACATTTGGATTCGGAAGGTATCGTCTTTCAACTCGAACGAATTATCCAACTTATTCACCATAGCCTTCTGCATAGCGACATTGCGTGCTCCCTTTTCCAACAGCAAGAAAGCCTCACCATAAATCAGCCCCCAGACAGGCTCTTGCGACGACAAGAACAAAGCAGCCGCCCTATAATAGGGAGAAGGGTAAGCAGGTTCCACCTCGAAAGCCTTCTCGTAAAGCACGAGCGCAGCATCAGGGTCCTTTTCCATAAGCCTTATATTACCCTTTTCCATATAGAGGCAACCCGACTTAGGGAAGCGCTTGATTCCCTTGTCGTAGCTGGCGACAGCCGCTTTCCGCTTACCCATATAATCGTAGGCATTGCCCTGCAACTGGAACAGCATAGGTTCGACGTACGGACTCTTTTCCAACTTTTTCGTGATTTTCACAACCTCGCCAAACTGTTGTTTCTGCATTTTAGGCAGACAATACTCATAATTGACCAGATAGTTATCGGGGTGTTTAACCAACAATTTTTCAAAAAGACCGATTGACAAATCGGGAGCATTGTTGTGATAGTGCTGTATAGCTTGTTGGAGCGTAGTGACCTCGTCTTCCGTCAACTCAGAGATTTGCGCCTCAGCCGTCAGGCAAACAGCAGATAGCGAAACAGCAGCTATAAAATTCAGAAATCGCATAAGTTTAAATTAAAAGTAACAAGATAATTTTTTCACTAATATAGTGTTTTTCATATAAATCAAACACACGCACACAGCATAAATAATTATTCACTTTAACAATATTTCAACAATAGGCGGAATTTGTGTAAATTTGACCTATCAAAAAAAAGACACATGACAAAAAAATACATTCTGCTCTTGCTGACCCTACTGACCGTCCGACACTATACAGAGGCCCAGACCGACAGCACGGCCACCCCACCCCAATACCGTTTAACCACAAAAACGACCTGGGCGAGTGCGGGGCACCACCACACTTACGACGAATACCTGTCGGGACTACTCTACCAGGGAGCCCAGATAGGACTAGGGTTCGACGAGCAACGCTACTATAGCGCCACACACCGGAAGTTCTCGAAATATGACGGAGCAGCGCTGCACGTCGCCTCCGATTTGAGTCCGGCGCAGAACTACCGCATGCTCAGCCTTTACGCACGCGGTTTTTATGGAGCGCATTACCACACTACCCCCATTGGCAGACTGAAGCTGATGCCCGGCGCCTACAGTAACCTTGATCTGGGTTTGAAATATCTGGCACACAACAGCAACAACCCGGTAAACGTAATAGCAAACACCAACCTGTGGCTATCGCTCAAGAGCAGCTACACATTTAAAATAAAGAAAGAGCCCATCCAGATATCCGACCACTTCTCGATAGCAGCCGTAGGAATCATGTTCTCGCCCAAATACACCCAGTTGTATTACGACATATCGGCAATAGACAACTTCGAGGGTAACTTCGTATTAACCAGTTTCGGCAACAGGCTGCAGTTCCGCAACGAGTTTTCGGTAAACTTCCCGATAGGCCGGCTCGCCACCATCAACCTCGGCATGGTAGCGGAACGGTTACGCTACGACGTCAACAAACTGGAAGGCCGTAATCTGGAGATGTCGGTAAAAATCGGAGTAGTACACAACATCTATTCATTTAAAGGGGAAGAAAGAATACCAGCAGAATTTATAAACGTGATGCAATGAGAAAGACGCTAACCCTACTGGCCAGCCTTGCGGCCCTGATAGCAACCACCAGCTGCGACAAAGACCTGGAGAAAGAAAATGATGTGACCACCAACTTCAACACACTTTGGAGCATCATCGACCAAAAATACTGTTTCTTCGAGTTCAAGAAAGACAGCATAGAAGACTGGAACAAAGTACGCGCCACCTATTACAGCAAGGCGCTTGAATGCCACACCATGGAAGAGTTGTTCTACGTTATGGGCGGCATGCTGAACGAATTGAAAGACGGGCACGTGAACCTGACATCGACCTTCGACGTGAGCCGCTACAACCTGCACGAAAAATATGAAGACAACTTTATAAAGAACGTCATATTCACGGACAAATATCTGGGAAGCGACTACCGTCGGGCAGGCGGTCTGTACTACAAAATGCTGACCCCCGACAGCATTGGCTACGTCTACTACCCCAGTTTCAGCACCGCATTTTCAGAGTCGAACATCAACAACGTTCTACTCCACTTTAAGAAAGCGAAAGGCGTGATAGTAGACATACGCGGGAACGGCGGTGGAATGATAACAAACGCCGAGCGCCTGGCCAGCCACTTCACCCCACAGAAGACCCTCGCCAGCTACTTCAGGCGGAAGACTGGCCGCGCACACAACGCCCTGTCGGACAAGCAAGCCATCTATATAGAGCCGGCCGACGGAGTCATATACGCCGGTCCGACCATCGTGCTGACCAACCGCGACGTATACAGCGCCGCCAACCTGTTCACGCAAGAGGTACAACCACAAAGGCACGTCTTGATAGTCGGCGACAGGACCGGTGGCGGTTCGGGAGTGCCAGCAAGTGACGAGCTACCCTGCGGCTGGACCGTCAGGTATTCGTCGGCCATCTACCTCGATTCGAAAGGGCGCTGCACAGAATGGGGCATAGAACCCGACGTAAAAGTGGCACTCGACAAAGAAAAAGCCTACCTATACGACACCGACAGCATAATAGAGACAGCCAGAAGCCTTATAGCGAAAGCGAAGAAACAGCCATAGTCATCGCAACAGGCTGCACATTTGTTGGTAAAATATGAGCCTGGGGAGCCAATAGTTGCAAAAAAAGATGTATATTTACGCAAACAAGCAAGCAGAAGGTTATGGACGATAAAGTGAAACTCGTTACCCTTGCCATCCACTCGTTAGAGAAGGCCCAAGCCCTTCAACTGGAGTTAGAGGCAAACGGAATAGATTCGATAATCCAGCATGTGGGCGACAGCATTGTCACCCGTAACGTGCGCGTCCGCATAAAAGAAAGCGACCTAGACAGAGCGACCGCCATAGTGGAAGAAATAAACCAGAACCAGGCGGAAGCAGACGCCTTACGCAAAGCATCGCACCAAGGCGAGTTGCTCGTTCCAATCGATTTTTCGAACTACAACCTCCACACCTGCGAAGTTGCATTCAACCTGGCACAGATCTACAACACCAGTGTTGTGCTGTTCCACTCGTTTATAGACCCAACCCCTCACATCAACTTGATAGAGGAAATGCTGACGCGTGAAAAAGGCAAACGCGACACCGCATTACAGGCAAAACTCGACGAAGTCAAGCAACAACAAGAATTGCTCGACAGACAACTGAAAGCAGCCATTGCCGACAAGGTCCTTCCTGACGTAAACTACCGTTTTGTGACAAAAACAGGCATACCAGAAGACGCCATCTTGAAATACAGCCGCGACAACGAGCCGCAACTAATCATTATGGGAAGCCGCAGCAAGGCCGAGATGGAACGGGAAGAGATAGGCAGCATAACCGGAGAAGTGATGGAGCGCTCGCGCATACCCGTCTTCGTATTACCGAAAGACTCAACATTCAAGAATTTTTCGGAGATGAAGAACCTTGTCTATGCCACCCGTTTTGAAGACGACGACCTATTGGCATTCGACAGCCTTATGACGCTGTTGAAACCATTCCGCTTCAAGGTCCACTTCCTCCACCTGGCCAAAGGAAAAAAGAATGAGGAGAGCGACAACCAGCTTTGGAACGAGATAAAGCTCCGCGGGATTCAGGAATACTTTAAAAAGAACTACCCCGAACAGGAGATAACCATCAGCCTGCTGAATGGCGATGACACACTACCAGCCATCGACAAATATGTAAGAGACGAACATATCGACATTGTATCGCTGACCACCCACGAGCGCAGCATATTCGTGCGTCTGTTCAATCCGAGCACAGCAAAAACCATGCTCGACAACACGCAAACCCCGTTGCTCGTTTTCCACGTGTAAGCGGGGTTGGAAAAAGAAGACCGCGCGTGCCAGCGAAGACCCAACCAAACACAATAAAAAAAACATGCTACAAGCAGACCTCAACAAAGCCCTAATAATAGGACTTACAGCCATATTGCCACTAACCGCCTGCGCCAAGGAAGAGCCCAAAGCGCCGAACGTGCAACAAGTAGAGAACAAACTTCTATTACCAGAAATTCCAACCGAAGCCGAATGGTGCGGCGAGAAGCTGGCCATAAACAACGAATACTACCGGGAACGGCTCGACCGCGAACTGATGAACTTCACCTACAGCCACAGCAGCACACTACAGTTACTGAAGCGTGCGAACCGCTACTTTCCATTGCTAGAGCGGGTGTTGAAGGAAGAAGGAATGCCCGACGACCTAAAATACCTTGCCGCCATAGAAAGCAGCCTCAACCCCCGCAGCTACTCACCCGCAAAGGCGGCAGGAATGTGGCAGATGGTGCCAAGCGCAGCAAAAGAATTCGGACTGCAGGTTGACGAGCACGTCGACGAACGCTACAACATCGAGTTAGAAACCCGAGCCGCCTGCAAATACCTGAGACACGCCTACGAACTGCTGGGGACGTGGAATTTGGCCGCAGCATCGTATAACACAGGTATAGGGCGGGTGGTAAAACAGAAAAAGGTACAACTGGCAGACAACTTCTACGAGATGAACCTGATGGAAGAGACCAACCGCTACGTATTCCGTCTACTGGCCGTGAAACTGCTGTTTAAAAATCCGAAGGCATACGGTTTCTACCTTCAAGAGAGCGACCTGTACCATGAAGTGCCATGCGACACCATAGGTATAGACACCACCATAGAGAACCTGGCCCAATTTGCCCGCGAACGGGGTTTGAACTACAACCTTATGAAAGAGGAAAACGCATGGCTCCGCTCAAACACGCTGCCCAACCCCAAAGGCAAGCACTTTGTGCTGAGACTACCTATTTTAAACGACGAAAAGAAAAGGTAATGAGAACAGACCGCATACTCACATTCCTGGAAGAGATACGCGACAACAACAACCGTCCGTATTTCCAACAGCACAAGCAGGACTACGAAAGGGCAAAGGCCGATTTTGAAGAGATAACCTCGTACCTGATAGCCGAATTGAGGGCAGCCGACCCCACCCTAGAGCCCATGACAGCAAAAGACTGCACCTACAGGTTTTACAGAGACACCCGGTTTTCGGAAGACAAATCGCCCTACAAACGCCATTTCGGCGCATTCATAGCCCCCCACGGTGCCCGCCGGAGTCTGCTGAGCGGTTACTACGTGCACATCCAGCCAGGCGGTTCTATGATTGCCACCGGTGTCTACTGTCCAGAAAAAGGGATGCTGAAAAAAGTACGTGACATCATCACCAACTTTTACGACGAATGGACAAGTGTGGCAGAAAACAAGGAACTATTGCAAACCTTCGGCAAGGTTACCTGCATGAACAAGTTGAAACGGGTTCCCCTTGGCTACCCCGCCGACTGCGAAGGTATAGAATACCTGAAAATGAAGGATTTTATGGTCTGTAAAAACTATACCGACAAAGAAGCGGGCAATAACGAACAATTCGTCGAGCAGTTACTAACCGACCTCAAGACGAGCATTCCATGGAACACCTATCTTAACAGAATAATGACTGACTAGAGAAAAAAAGAAGCAACACTATTTGACTAATCATATTATTTTGTATCTTTAAGTTACATTAAAAACACACGAACTAAAAAAGATACTGAAAATGGATTTGACAAGTGTATTAGGCTCCATACTCGGAGGCGGTAAAAAAACGCAAAACCAAGGCGGCATTGATTTGGGCAGCATACTCAAACAAGTGGCAGGAGGCAGTTCGAACAACACAGCGAGCAGCAACGGGCTCGATGTGGGCAACATCTTGAAACAGATGGCAGGCAACAACAGTTCCGACCTTATCAGCGTCATCTTGAAACAGGTGGTAGCAAGCGGTTTGGGCGGAATGATGGGCAATGCCGCAGCAAATGCGAACCAGCCAGCCGTAAACGGCAGCAACCCGTTGGGCAATATGTCTAAAACAGACATTGCCTCGGCAGCCCAGAACGCAGCCGTAATTCTCAAGAGCATACTCGGAAACAAACAATAACCCCAAACCATAAGAAAATGGACCAGAAAGTAAAATTCGCCAAACTAGTGGCAAAAACAGGTGTTCACTTCGGCGCAGCCGATGGAAAATACGATGACAAAGAGAAAGCATTTGTAAACCTGTTCATAGGCTATCTGAAACTGCAAGGAGCAATGGAAGCCGATGCAGAAAGCATCATTAAAGAGGTCACTAACCAAAAATACCTACTAAAGGAACTCGTAGACGAGACAAACGAATGTTTGAAAGATTTGAATGCAGAAGAGCGCAAACAGACGCTTGAAAGCATGAAAAACTTCATCAACACCATCATCTGCATCGACGGTTCAGAATCGTATTCCGAACAAAACGAGTTCGACCAATGGAAGAAAGACCTTGGCATTGAATAATGCTGGGCATACAAAAAAAAGAGAAGAAGCAGCGCCGACTGGTGGCTGCTTCTTTTTTTCACATACTTGTTTCTAACTAAGAGAAAAAGAAAGACCGCCCGGGAAAAGGGCGGCCATTATACTAGAAGGGAAAAGCAGAGAACTACTCATCCTTTTTATCACCAGCATTATCGTCGGCAGACTGTTGTTGTTCCTTGTCGGCAATCATTTCTTCAGCAGTAGCGGCACTGTCGCGCGAGAGTTGGTCACGCTGTATATTCTCACGCATGCGCTTCCTCATTTCGTTCTGCAGGCGTTTTCCAGCAGTAGTCTGGGTATTGATAGTATAATGATGAGCCATAAAACAAAAAAGAAAAATTAAACGGTCTTAACATTATATCGGCAGTTAACCTTGCCCTTCTGCATATTGTGCAGACGGCCCCGGTTCATAGTACGTCGTACCGGCGAAATGTTGTCAATAAACAGTTTTCCGTCGAGGTGTTCGTACTCGTGCTGAACAGCCTTAGCGAAGAAATCGTTAAACACCTCCTCGTGTTCGTTCCAGTTTTCATCGAAGTACTTAACCCTCACCATAGTAGAGCGTTTAACCGATTCGTTGATGCCAGGCAGGCTAAGGCAGCCTTCGTCTTGCGTTTTAGTTTCAGGACCAAACTCAAGAATTTCAGGATTTATAAAGACCCTTTTAGTGTCTTTGAACTCTGGATGTTTGTCATCGGCCATAACACCAAGGTCAATAACAAACATACGTATAGAAAGACCTATCTGCGGAGCAGCCAAGCCAACACCATCGGCATGATACATCGTCTTAAACATATCATCGGCCAGCTGCGGCAATTCAGGATAATCGGCAGGTACAGGCTTAGCCACTTTGCGAAGCACCGGCATGCCATATACATAAATAGGATATATCATATATACTTTAAATTAATCCGTTCTTGAAACGTAAGCCCTCGAGGAACGACTGAAGAATGATAGTGGCACTAACCTTATCGACCAATTCCTTATTTTCGCGCCGTTCCTTCTTCTTAACCCCACCCACAATCATGGCCTGATGCGCGAGCACCGAAGTAAACCTTTCGTCGTGCATTTCAACGGGGATACTTGGGAACTTATTTTTAAGAGCCTTAACAAAAGGCTCGATATACTTCATAGACTCCGACGGTTCGTTTTTCACCGTTTTAGGCAGTCCGACCACAAAGAGTTCAACAGGCTCTTTCGCCACATAATCGCCAACAAATTTAAAGACCTCGTTAGGAGCGACAGTATCAAGTCCGTTGGCAATCATTTTCAAGGGGTCGGTCACCGCAATGCCAATGCGTTTTTTGCCATAATCGAAAGCGAGAATCCTACCCATAAATCATTCGCGTCGGGTGTAAACCAAGTCGATACAAGGTCGGAGTTTAACCTCGTCAGCCGAGCTCTTGTAAAAACGAGAAGCGGTAGGCCACAACTGCTGGTGGTAGTAACGCCGTTCACCAGAAGAGGTGATATAGACAGGAATGACCACCAGGTTTTCGAGCAGTTTTTCAGAATTCTTCGCCCCTTTCAAGCGTTTTTGAACAGCACGCGAGAGATCGAACGAGAAAGAGAAATCGCTTGTATCGAGACCAGCATTGAAAGAATAGAGTCCATCTGGCGTCTTATTCCAATAGAAGAAATCGGCAATAGAGTCGCTGTTAATCAGCATCATATACTGGTTAGGCGTTTTCTTGAGTTTGGTATCCCAATTGATGCTAGCCGCCTTCAACTTTAAAAGGGCACTATTGACCGACAACTTAGAAGAGTCGGGACCAACTTTTCTCACGATGGAATCGCGGATGGAATTGAAATCGACCACCACCTGCGTGTAGAGGCTAGCAGGAGATGTAGCATAAGTGAATTCGGAAGATTGAGCCAAAGTCTTCAATGAAGAATTGTTGGGATGTTTGAAAACGTTCACCCTTTCAACCGATTTGTCGCAAGCAATAGATAGACTCTTGACCAAAGGGTTGGCACGTCCTAAAGATTTAGAGTCAACAATCGTATCCTTGCCCTTATAAGTAGTATGTATTTTCCCCTGGAAATGGTAATAAATCCGGAGGAAACAAGTGTTAATCTTAACGATAGCACCCTCGTTGAACGAGTGAGCCACATAAATGCCTGGGAACTTATCGTTGAACTGGCGCTGGTTCTTAATAGCGCTTTTCTTCGTATAGGCGTTAACGACCTCCTTAGCAAAGTCTAGACTGATAGGGACCTCAAGAATGCGCGGAATCTCATTATCGCCGTTAGAGGCATACTTTTTCATTTTCCGGTTAGCGGTCTGGTATGCCAAAGAACCTAACAAGCGCCCCTTGTCGCAATAGTCATCGGGGTTGACATTGGTATAATGTTTGGCGAAAGTGGGCAGGTTAGCCGTAAGGGCATACACATTTATCGCTTGCAGCGCATTCGTGTCGCCAAGCACCTCATCGTCGAACCGTATCAAAAAGAAAGCAGAGTCGACCTGCACTTTATTCGGATTGGTAACAGCTTTAATATTACCGTAATCGGGGTCAATTTTGGTGAGCCAGTCCTTACTTATACCCAACTTATTGGTGTAAGAGAACAAACTGGTATCGGGGACAGAAATTCCCCCGATACGGGCGTCGAATTGCGAGAGGAACTCGCACTGTGTAGTACCCAGATAAGTATCGGTATATTGGCCGAGGTAAAGGAAGTCGGCTTTATAAAGCACAGAATCCACAAAAACAGAACTAGAGGAAACGTCAATCCGGTTAGAGAAAGCAGAAAGCAAGTCGCCAACGGGTTGAACAGAAGCCCCGACGCCCTCATCTTCGTCAGTACAAGCATTGACGCCAAGAACAAGGAAAGCAAAGGGGAGAATGGATTTGAATTTCATGTGCCAGAAAACGTAAGTTATTTCAACAAATCATTGTAGAACTTGTCGTACTCATCAACATAGTTTTCACTATCCTGTATGGTTGTAAAGTTCTTCACGTTAGCCTTAGCGTAATCGACAAGAGACTGGTCGACCCCGCTACCGCTAACAATAGCACCATCAGAGAAGTCGAGAGCGAACTTGACGAGGTCGGTGTAAGCCATTTCCTTACCGTTAAGGAAATCGGTATCACCATCCGCAAGTTCATCGAACATAACTTTCTGTGCGAACCTATTAGAAAACGTAGATTTGAAAGAATCATTATACAAAGATGTGACAATTTTCGCATCTTTAAAGAAAGGGTCCTCTTTGCAAGCCTTTTTCACGTAGAAAGGTATAAAGGAAGAAAACCAGCCGTGGCAATGTATGATGTCAGGCGTCCACCTCAGTTTACGAACCGTTTCGAGCACGCCACGTGCAAAGAAGATAGCGCGTTCGTCATTATCTTCGAACTCGTTGCCATCGGCGTCAGCAGCAATACCCTTGCGAACAAAGAAGTCTTCATTGTCGATAAAGTAAACCTGCATACGCGCAGCAGGCACAGAGGCGACTTTAATAATGAGCGGGTGGTCTGTATCGTCGATGACGATATTCTGCCCCGACAGCCTGATAACCTCATGCAACTGGTTTCTACGTTCATTTATGCTGCCGAATTTAGGCATAAAGAGGCGCACATCCTTCTGTCTCTCTTGGACAGCCTGTGGCAGTTTACGACAAATTGCCGAGATTTCGCTTTCAGGAACATACGGCATAATTTCCTGCGCAATGTATAAGATTTTAACGTCTTCCATCAAAAGAAAAATATTTGACGCGCAAAGTTACTAAAAATCGCGGAAAGTGCCAAAAATTAGTGTCGTTTGAAATTTATGCATCTATCTATTCTTAGGCGCCCCCCGTAAAAAACGATGTGCGACACAAGCCGCCAACAGCATATAGAGGAGGGAGCAATCGGCGGCCAAAACATAAGCCGACTCACCATCGCGCAAGAAAGGGAACGCCACAAACGCCAATGCTGGAAGGAACAGCCGGCGGCCAGCCAAACGGTAAAAGAGCAACAACGCAAGAAGCACGGAAACGGCATATACAAGGGCCGGCACTACCCCAGTGTCGGCCAGACTGAAGAATTGGAGCAGAGACATGACCGCCTTGTCGGCCGACGCTCCCAACACAACCGCAAAAAGCAGCTGTGTGAGTCGGGGAAGCACGGGTCCGCCCACTCTGCCACCAAAGAACTCGGCACACACATACCAGAGCGCAGGCACCAGAAAGTAGGCATTAGCGAACAAGGCCGACAAGAAGAAAAGCGGGCACATGACAACCACCGGCATTACGAGTGGCAACACCCGCCCACGGCAGTCTGCCACCGACCATGGGCGTCCGTTTCTGGGAAAGTGACAAAGGCACACCAACAGCAAAGCCATAGCAAGTACAACCAGCACATAGGTAAAGCGCCCCTCGCCCAAATAGACGGGCAGCAGGGCAACAGCATACGCCGGGAAGAGACGTGACCGCGACAGTCCCAGAAGGCCAGACACCACCAGACAGACCGCCAGCATACATCCCCACAGATGTTCCCCTCCACCAACCCTTACCGCCACAACGCCTGCCAGAGCCGACAGGCCCAGCACCGCAACGAACACATTCCGGCCACACGCCCAACACCCAGTGCCCGCAAAAGCACCGTAGGCAAGGGGGGCAAAAGCGGGAAGCAGGAAAACACCATCGTCCAAAAGGTAGGCCACGAAAACCATGACAGCCGTCAGCAGAAAGGCGAACTTCGGAGGGGACGAGGGTATACGGCAGTTTGCGATGAACATAATAGATGGATAATAAATACACCCAAAGTTAATACAAGAATAAATTAAAGTTGGTATCTTTAGGGGAAAGAAGCATCAACAGACATGAGATATTCAACCATTCTTACAATAGCAGGTTCAGACAGTTGCGGAGGCGCCGGCATACAGGCCGACATAAAAACCATATCGGCACTGGGCGGTTACGCCTGCAGCGCCATTACCGCAATAACGGCACAGAACACCCAAGGCGTGCGCAGTGTGCAAGGCTGCGCCCCCGAAGTGCTGGGCGACCAGATAGACGCCGTCATGGAAGACATGACCATTGATGCCGTAAAAAGCGGCATGCTGTTCAGCAAAGAACTGGTGGAGGTAGTAGCATCGCGTTTAAGGAAGCACACACCACCCAACTATGTGCTCGACCCCGTTATGGTATCGACCAGCGGTAGCCGACTGATAGAGGAAGACGCCATAGAGGCAGTGAGAAGCCAACTGTTCCCTATTGCGACAATGGTAACCCCCAACATACCAGAGGCAGAAGTACTTAGCGGCACAAGCATAAAAACACCCGAAGACATGGCCAGAGCCGCCTCTGCTATAATGCAGACCGGCTGCCGTTCGGTGTTGATGAAAGGCGGACACCTGGAAGGGGAGGACAGCGTCGACCTGCTGTATACTAAAGGAGAAGATTCTCCACTGGTGCTTCCCAGCAAAAAGATAGCCACAAAGAACACACACGGCACCGGCTGTACCCTTTCGGCCGCCATCGCCACCTTTCTGGCACACGGCGAGGACCTGCGTAGTGCGGTCACACAAGCACACAAATACCTGCACAAGGCAATAGAGCAAGGGAAAGACATTGAGCAAGGCAAAGGACACGGTCCGGTTATGCACTCAGAGCTGCGGACAAAAGAATAACTAAAGAACAACAACGATGAGACACACATACGTATTTATAGGGGCCGTCCTGACATTCTTAGTCAGCACAACAGCTAACGCGCAAGTTTTTAACACCACACAGAGCACGACAACCCAAAAAGAGCGGCAATACTATCCCAAACAAATTGACATGACAGGGATCTGGTACAAGGGCGACACCATTACCGTAGATTTCAAGTATGGCCTTCCGCCTGCCTTTCAAAATATACATAAGAGTAAATTAACAAACGGAGAACTCAACATGTGGGGTTCAAACTACAAAAACCGCCAGGTGATTGGCAACAACTGCAAAATTGTAAAATACGAATACAATAAGACTTGGGGAGTCAACATGAAAAATTTACAACGGCTGTACATTCAAGCAAAGCCAGAAACAGAAGATTTGTTTTTAACAGTAAAGGAAGCTGACACGTTACAAACCACCGTAAACGTACACATTAGGCCATATGTACGTATCGTCATGATCATACAAGGAGTGGAGACAGAGATAGACTCAAGTAAGATACTAAGCCTGCCCGACACAATTGCAGCGGTGGACCTGCAGGTAGCGGACCGCAAGAATAAAAGGTTGAAAATAATAAGACACAGATTGAGTAGCCTTACTTACATGGATTGCAATGCTCAGATGGAGCCAGGATCACAATTGACACCAACAGAGTTGTATAAGTTTAATAGTAGCACTTTATTGGGCCTTCAGATTGTTTTCGAAGATGACAAAAAACAGAGATATGAGATTGCAACCCTAATTAGAAAAGACTCCACAAGATGATACTAGGCTGTTCTGAGTATATGTGTCGATATACCAAACCGCCTATGCTATCAGCGTATTGTAAGCCCTGTTAATTTTTTTCATCATCTCCTCACATTCTTCCTTCCGGAGTCTGTTTTTCGGCAAGTCGGGATGGTGCAGCATTGCCAACTGGTGGTAAGCCTCACGCACCTGCACTTTCGATGCGGTGACGGGGAGACCCAATTCGGCAAAATAGGCGGACAGTTGTTCCACAGAAGAAACAGAAGAAGAAGACGTATACCGGTATTTATAGTCAGACTCCGTGCGGAGTCCCTCGTAACGTTTTTTGAACATATCCACATAGCGGGTTCTATAGCCCAACTGAGACAAAAGTCGGAGCAAGAAGAACCATTCATTGTTCTTAATACCATCGTCAGTAACCGCAAGTTTCACCAGAATTTGAAGAAAATCGCGCTTAACGTCCTCTAATTCATTTTTCAGCTTCTCGATCACCTCTTTTTCCTCGACAGTCGTATCAAAATCGACATAAGCGAAATAACTATCCGTGTAGAACTCTTCCAACACCCTTTTTTGGTCCGCCTCAGCCGACGGATTAAAGTTGCGCACCTTTTCAATCAAGACGTACAGTTTCAATTTACGCACTTTTTGCAAGCGAGTCTGTTTTTCCTTCAGAGCCATTAAACTATCGATGCGTAGTCCAACCTCGCGCTCTTTCTTTTCTATTTTTTCGAACAGTAAAATATAAGCCACAATAAAAGCCACGAAAAAGAAAAGAAAAACCGAGGTATTCGGATCGATGAAAAGAGGGCCCAAAATAAGGATAAAGATTAGGGGCGAAACAAAGGCGCACAGGCTGTTAAGTAAACGCAACCGAAAAGACACACTAACCCGGCACAGCCACCAGCTAAAGTTCTTTACCATATTCGAGACGATTTTCGACATGACAAAATAATTAGAAGAACAGAGACTGGAAAAAACAAGCAACTCATCCTTTTATTCTACTGTACGCCTCGTTTATCTTCTCCATAATTGCCTCACATTCTTCCTGCCGTAGACTGTTTTTCGGCAAGTCGGGATGGTGCTGCATTGCCAACTGGTGGTAAGCCTCACGCACCTGCACTTTCGAGGCGGTAACGGGGAGACCCAAATCGGCAAAGTAGACGGACAGTTGTTCCACTGACAAAGAAGAAGACGATGAAGAGGAAGCCTCATGGTAATTGTAATCGGACTCAGAGCGGAGTCCCTCATTACGTTCCTTGAACTCATCGACATAGCGGCGGAACCCCAGACGGTGCAATAAATCGATTAAGAAATTCCATTCGTCGTTCTTAATACCGTCGTCAATAATCGCAAGATTTAGCAAAACCTTAACGATATTCAATTTTAATTTTACATTCTCCTTCTTTAAATAGGCAATAGCCATTGCTTCTTCAGATGCGGAATACTCATACCCCCCCTCGTTCCAAAGAAAGGACTCTTCGGTGTAAAATTCCCCCAACACATTTTTTTGGCTCTGCGCAGCCGACGGGTTAAAGCTGCACATTTTCGCGAATAAAATATATAAATCAAATTTGAGGGCTTTATGGGTATGGGCCATTTTTCTGTGTTGGACCTTTAACCTATGAATGAGTTTGGGAAGGAAAGGTTTCTTTGAACAATCAGTGAGTAATTGTTTAATAAAACAGCCAACGAGAAGGCCGATAAAAACACTCTGGATACTAAGGCGGGCAGACGGAGCAGAAACTATATCGGCAAAAGAATCATATTTCAAAACCCTTAATATCAAAAAAAAGGGTGCGAAAACCGCCACCTCATATTTTAACGCTTTGAAGCAAAAAAGAATCAACCAATTTGTGAAGTTAAGGAACAGTAACGAACAGGTTACAGACATCGATTTCAACCAACGCTTAACCGATACAGGGAACGATTTATCAGGACGCATAAAAACTAATATAATTTCAAGTCACCAGTAAAGGCATTAATCTCATCGGCCCAATAGGGTCCAATAGCCAGGCAAGTGAGCGTAGGCACGCCATGGAACTCAGTAAGTCCGGCATCCTGCACCAAATCGACAGGAATCTGTGGGGCCTTTTCCCGCACACGCCGGTACAGGTTCACCAAATCTTCCTTCGAGTCGACATACAGACAGATTTTGGCAAAAGAGCCATCGAGCCACTGGGCCAGGAACGAATCGGGCGCATAATCAAGCGACAGATTGACAGTTCCGTCGCCCGCCTCCATCTTTTTGAACAACTTCAGGAAAGCACCCAGCGAAGCATGAGCCCCCTGCGCCACCATTTTTCCTTTGCGCATATTGAGGTCGCGCCTCATTACGACAACCTGTTTAACAGAACGTTCCATCATTTTTTACAGAATTGAAAAATAGGAGAATGACTATAAAGCCGTCTATTTTCCAAACAAAAATAGGGAAAAACGACAAACCTGCAAAGAACACAAGCGCTCTATTTTCATGCAGTTTAGATTGAGACAAACAGCGCTAGCGGGAAATGGTTAGCAGCCATAGCGCTGCGAGCACAGCACTCAATTTTATATGGAAAAGTCGGTAAATAGCACTGAAAAATATATAGAAAAGTCAGGAAAACAAAGTGAAAATTATATAGAAAAGTCGGTGAAACAGCATTCATTTTATATGGAAAAGTCTGGAAATAATGCAAAAAAAAGATGTGGAAAAGTCGGGAAAACAAAGTAAAAATTATATAGAAAAGTCGGTGAAACAGCATCAATTTTATATAGAAAAGTCTGTAAATAATACAAAAAAAGATGTGGAAAAGTCGAAAAAACAAAGTGAAAATTATATAGAAAAGTCTGTGAAACAGCATTCATTTTATATGGAAAAGTCTGGAAATAATGCAAAAAAAGATGTGGAAAAGTCAGAAAAAATTTTACTATCGAATTAAAAATGTTACATTTGCAGAAAAATAGGAAAGGAAAATGTTATACAGAAAAATAGAGCAAGAAATAACCACCTTCTTTCAATCAAAGCCAAACAAGATATTGCTAATAGACGGAGCAAGACAGGTAGGCAAAACCTACATCATAAGGCGCATTGGGAAAAAGTTATTCAAGAACTTTGTAGAAATCAACATGCTCCAAGATTCAAAAGAAAACCAAGTATTCAAGAACATACAGAACACGACCGATTTCTACATACAGCTCAGTTCATACGGAGGAGTCCGCATGAACAACGCAGAAGACACGCTAGTGTTCCTCGACGAGATACAGGTCTACCCGCATCTGCTGACCATGTTGAAATTCCTAAGGCAAGACAACAGATACACATTTGTAGCCAGCGGTTCACTGCTTGGCGTCACATTGGCTCAGACCACGTCAATACCCATAGGCAGCATCCACGTCATGCAGATGTATCCGTTAGACTTCGAAGAATTCCTCATAGCCAACAACATAGGCCGAGAGATGATAGACGACATGCGCAAGCACTACCAATCGGACGAAGGGTTAAGCACAGAGAACCACAACCTCATCATGAAGATGTTCAAACGATACCTGATTTGTGGCGGGCTACCCGACATCGTAAACATCTATTTAAGGACGAACAACATTGCCAAATTGAGGAGCCAGCAGAGCGAGATACACCGATACTACGGTATGGACGCCTCGCAATACGACACCGAGCACAAACTGAAGATACGCAGAGTATACGATTACATTCCATCGGCATTAGAGAACAAGAAAAAGAGGATCGTGTTCAAGGACATAGAAGAAGGTGGGAAGAAGACATTCACAGACTACCAGGACGAATTCGACTACCTGATAAACGCCGGAATCGCCTTAGAGGTGAAATCCGTATCCAACCCTAGATTTCCATTGTTAGAATCAGCCCGAAAGAATCTGCTCAAGCTATACCTGAACGACGTCGGCATTCTCACCTGCCTGCTGTATAGGAAGAATTTCAACGCAATATTCAACGACGAAGAAAGCATCAACCTCGGAACCGTATACGAGTCGGTTGTCGCCCAAGAGTTGAAAGCACACGGGCATTCGCTCAACTATTACGACAACAAGCAGAACGGCGAGGTCGACTTTCTGATAGACGATTTCGAGTCGTTGTCGGTACTACCAATAGAAGTGAAGTCGGGGAAAGACTACACCAAGCACTCCGCCCTTTCCCGCCTCTTACAGAACCCAGACTATTCCGTCAAGAGAGGAATAGTCTTCTCAAACAACCAGCAGGTAAAAAAGAAAGGAGAAGTCACCTATATGCCCATCTATTACGTCATGTTTGTCGGACAGAACGACATGGAGGAACAAATTCCATAAACGGCAAGTTTTTTCCCGATATGCACAGCACATATATTTTCTTCCATAAAGAGAGCACATGAAATAAAACGGACAAGGGACGAAAGCAGAGCAGGTATTTGGAAGAGCCCACAATTTTCCGTATCTTGTGTATCAATCAGACTTTTATTATGATATTAGATATATTGCAAGATCAGAGGGATTTATGCCCATATTCGTCGCCTTAGGCCTTATAGGGGCAATTTTGGAATTGTGTGTCACCATAGGTTTAACATACGTTATGTTCACCACCCTTACATCGTGGTTGAAAAGCAAGTCTGCAGCACTGGTCCGCATAGCACCATTTGCCGCAGTATTTAGCATTTCGCCATACTTTATTTTCCAAAGCAGCGACATGTATGCCGCCATTGCCACATTCCTAGGAATTACAATAGGAATAACCTTAGGCACAGCCGTGGTATACCTCTATTACTTTTTCAAAGAGAAAAGAAAATAACACACACCTAACACCAGACATTAATGAAAAAACTTTACCCCCTTATCGGACTACTCTTCATGTGCCAGGCCTGCCAACAGCAGTCTGCATCCACAACCGGACCTACACCTACCGACACTAACACATCACTTCCGCCGGCAAACACCGATTACACAACCGGAGAGGCAACCGACGGCACAGAAAGAGACGACTACTTTTCTCTGGACAGAAAGAAAGTAAAAGAAAACCCTGAATTCGCACACATGGCCAAAGCCATACTGAAACACGGCGATTCGACAGCCAATCTGGCTTACGACTTGAAATGGCTAAAAGAAACACAAAAAACACTTACCGCAGGTTTCAACTCTACCTTTGGCGATGTGAAAGATTATACAGACACCGAAAAGGCAGACCTTATGGCAGAAATGCTGGGAAATATATTCCAAGACGGAGAAGACTACACAACATTGGGTATGGAAATGAACGAAACGACACAAATGGCCTTCCTCCGATACCAGTTGGCATCGGCTTACGCCAAACTGATTGCACAAGACAAGGCCTATGCCATGGAAATAGAGAACTGGATGAAGGTAGAGAAGCACATGACCGGCATTATGAATGCCCAAAGCCACCTCAATTACTTCAAGGGTACGATGGGCGGCATAGCAGGCCTTTCGAGCGAAAAAAGGCTATTGGAGGCCCGGCTGAGCGATGTGCAAAGCCTGTTGGAGAAAAACAGCAAATGTACGCCTCACCAGGCGAAGGGATTCACCATGCCCGACGCACAAATCTATGATTTGCGGGGCAACGTAAAAAAAGCGACCGTCACGACCTACCTCTGCGACAATAAATGGCAGCCTAAAGGAACCGAGAATGCCACAACAATTGAATTTAGCGAAGAAGGAAAGGCAAGGCCCGTAGACGGAGCATTCAGATACGAGCACCAAAGCCGCAACGACAGAGGTCAACTTGTTGAAGAATACAGCATAATACCCAGAGAAGAAGACCCTGACTTAACCGTTAAATGTTTCGCCAGATATGAATATGACCAGGCGGGAATCCTTACACGCACCAAGCGCGAAGGAGGCGATTGCACAACCTATACCCGCAACAAGGATGCAGAAATTGTGGGAATAACAGAAATAACACACCTGGAAGGGTACAAAACAGAAGACAAATACACCATCGTTATTAAAGAGCGAGACGCAAAGGGCAATTGGACCAAGCGCCTGCTGTCTGTAGAGTCAACGTCAAAACCAGATGATCCAAACGCCTATAACAATGAGGGAGAAAAAGAACACAGTTTCAAGATGCAAGTCCGCAGCATCACGTACAGATAACGTAAGAGCAGACACGCACAGCGTTATTAATATTCAGGAAGTTTACAAAGCTTCACTAAGTGGTCGAGCAGAACAGTTGTAAGGCTATCGGCAGCCGGATTTTCGATTTCCTCACGGGCGTCCAGCCACTCATCAAGGTCTTTTTCAACCATGTTCCTATCAGACTTCAATTCAGAAAGAGTGCCGTCGTATTCCTCCATGTCATCAGCACTATAACTCGCCGCATAAGACGAGCGAACTTTGTCGAACCCCGAAATTTGAGTGTCTAAGACAGAAAACAGTCGCGTTTTCTTATCTGCAACATCGGAAAAAGCCATCAGCACAAACAATGCTCCGAAGCAGAGCATTAAAAATAAATTTCTCATAAAAACTCGTATAAAGTAAAAATATCCTCTATCCAGGGGTAAGGGCGGACCGTCTATCACTCATCCGCACCCGGAGTTTTAAGAATCAGCGTAGTAGCGCCCAACGAAATAATTTCGGAATTATGGATGATGCGCTGTTCCTTTTTAGTAACCTCCTCGTTCATAACAAAAGTGCCCGTGTTGGAATTACAATCACGGATACGGAAGACCAATTGTCCGTTCTTCTCCGACACATTCACGACACAATGTTCGCGGTCCATAGAAGGATCGGCAGTAACAATAGGACAGTCAATGGAATTTCCCGGGTTACGGCGGCCAACGACATTATCGCCAAGATGCAGGCTGAAGACCTGCCTTTCGGCGAACATATTCTCCACCACGACCAACGACCCGAAATCTGGTTCCTCGGGCATATCTTCCTTATTCTTCTTTTTAAACTTGACCTTGAAAGACTTGCCACAATGCTGGCAATGGAACACCACAACATTTTCCATGTCGATGTTCTTCTCATCGAAAACGATGAATTCGTCACATTTCGGACAACGAATCTTCTTCATACAGAAAAAACTTAAGCAATAAGGTCGACACACAAACGGCCGACGCACATCATAAACAATTATTTGAAAAAAGGCTTCAGCCGTTGGAACTCTTGTTCAAAATTCGGAGTAAAGACCCCATGTCCCAGATGCGCTTCAATTTCAGCAACCGGCCAGAACCGTGCATCGTCGAGTTCGACAGGATCGGGATTGAAAGGCCCCTCGTAGACTGTTTGGAAAGCATTCACCATTTCGCGTTCCACCGAGTTTTGGAAAATGTAGCGGAAGAGGAAGGAAGGGACAAAATCGGTCACCCCCAGTTCCTCGCGGACTTCGCGCCTCAAAGCAGACTCCACGTCTTCGCCATAATCGACATGTCCGCCTACCGCCGTATCCCATTTACCAGGCTGAATATCTTTCGACATAGAACGTTTTTGTAAGAACAGATCGCCATTCTTGTTAAAGATATGCAGATGAACGACGGGATGCAACAACATAGAGCCACTGTGACACTCAGAGCGGGTAGCCTTCCCCACCACATTACCGTCTTCATCAATCAAAGGGAAAAGTTCATCATTCATAAGCACGAAAAATTTCACAAAAGTAAGCAAAAGGAACAAAGCAGACAAAAAGAAAAGAACAAACACTACCCTCTAAAATCAGCCGAATAAGTCAAAAATCACCAAAAAAAAAGTAAATTTGCAAAAAAAATTCGATAAGAAGGCGCCAAGATGAAGACAGAAGAACAGTTTGACAAAGTAATTGCCTCGTGCAGAGACATTTATTCAAAAAAACTAAAGGATTACGGAGCAGCATGGCGCATAATGCGCGCCAGTTCGATAACCGACCAGATATTCATTAAGGCGAACCGCATCAGGACGTTGGAGACCAAAGGTCATGCGATGATAGACGAAGGCATCAGGCCGGAATTGGTCGCCATAGTCAACTACGGAATAATTGGGCTTATCCAGTTGGAAAAAGGATTCAGCGAGACGTGCGATATGAGTGAAGAAGAAGCCCTAGCCGCCTACGACGAGAAAATGAAGACGACCCGCGACCTGATGGTGGCAAAGAACCACGACTACGACGAAGCATGGCGTTCGATGCGTACGACATCGTACACCGACCTCATCCTCATGAAACTGTACCGCACCAAACAGATAGAAGACAACGACAGCAAGACCCTGATATCGGAAGGGATAGGCGCCAACTATATGGACATGGTGAACTATGCCGTATTCGGTTTGATAAAGATAGACTTCAACGAATAGCTCCATGCAGAAAGACCCGACAGCAAACAGCAAACTGAAGATAGCCATAGTCACGCTGTGCCGTGTGCTACTGGGCATCACGTTTGTGGTCTTCGGATTCATCAGGGCCTGCAACCCTGTAATAGGGGCAGGAATGGTGAACGACTACCTGGAAGCTGCCGGACTAACTTTTTTCCAGCCGTTGTCGACACTGCTGGCAATGTCGTTTGCAGCCGCCGAGTTTGCAATAGGAATCTGTTCGCTACTGGGGACCAACATCCGGAAGACCTCACTCTACACGGTATTGTTGTTAGGATTCCTGACTCCCTTCAGCTTCTACACCGCATTTGTTTCGCCCGTAACGGGCAACCACCAGATAGCGGGACTTCCGACAAGCGACCGGATGTCGTTCTGGCTATATGTGGTATGGCTGACCACCGCCATACTCATCTTTATATGGCGTGAATACAGTAAGAGTGTATTCTCCAACCGCATAGAGTGGGCAATAGGACCCATAAGCCTAGCATTCTCAATTTGCGTATCGATAACCAGTTATGTCAGGCTTCCAATGGTAGACTTAAGTCCGTACCACCCAGGAACCGACCTGCGAACGTTTACGAGCGACCACAAACTGACCGGCGAAGAGGTGCTGTGGGACGATAACGAGTTATTCAGCACGACGCACGACTGCCGGATAACCACCCCCGAAGGTATAGAGGCCCCAGCCCTGCAAATCTACAGCCGAGGGGAAGGCGACATAACAAAAGAGATAGCATACTACAAAGGCTACACCTTCCTGCTTGTAGCAGAAGACCTGAGAGAAGCAAGCACATCGGCCCGCCACCAGATAAACGACATATACGACTATGCCCGCGACAACAACTACCGATTCTACTGCCTAACCGCCACCAAAGCCGATGGCAACATAGCAGAAGAATATTGTGTAGAATCGGGCGGAGCCGAATATCCGATTGTAAACGCCGACCGGAGAGTGTTGAGCAACATGATACAGTCGAACCCTGGTCTGATACTGGTGAAAGACGGTACCATATACCGGATGTGGAGCCATTACGGGATGCCAACGTTTGAAGGCAAACTAGAAGAGAACGAAGAAGCGACCCTGCAAACACAGTCGGTCTGGAAGAAGTTTTTCAGCCTATTAGGCGACTTCGCCATCATATTGGGCATTATACTGGCCCTTGACAAGCTCGTCGACTTAATAAAATGGGGTTGGAACCGGATGAAGAGTGCGAAAGCCCAACCAGCCACCACAGTCGAAGCAGTGCAGGAAGGGGGAAGCGCAGAAAACTAACCGAATTATTTTACTTATCTTTTAAAATATAAAACAAATGAGAAAGAAAATCGTAGCAGGCAACTGGAAGATGAACACCACCCTGCAAGAAGGTATTGCATTGGCAAAAGATTTGAAGGCAGCGCTTGCCGGCAAGACAGTAAAGTGCGACGTAGTAGTATGCACTCCATTCATTTCAGTTGCATCTGTAGCAAAGGAAGTTGAAGGCACAATCATTGGTGTAGGAGCAGAAGACTGCTCAGCACAGGAGAAGGGCGCATACACAGGCGAAGTTGCAGCAAACATGATTGCATCAACTGGCGCAAAGTACGTCATCCTCGGCCACTCAGAGCGTCGTCAGTACCACGGCGAGAACAACGCACTTCTGATCAAGAAACTCCAGCAGGCACTTGCCAACGGTTTGACCCCAATCTTCTGTGTAGGTGAGATCAAGGAAGAGCGCGAATCTAACACCTTCAAGTCAGTAATCGAAGGTCAGATGGCCGCATTGTATACCCTTTCAGCAGCAGACTTCGCGAAATGCGTAGTAGCCTACGAGCCAGTATGGGCAATCGGAACAGGCCTTACCGCAACTAGCGAGCAGGCACAAGAAGTTCACGCTTTCATCCGTAAGTCAATTGCCGACCACTACGATGCAAAGGTAGCAGAAGAGACTTCTATCCTCTACGGCGGTTCATGCAAGGGCAGCAACGCACCTGAGTTGTTCGCACAGCCAGACATTGACGGTGGTTTGATTGGTGGCGCAGCCTTGAAGGCAGACACCTTCATGCCAATCATCGAAGCTTGGAAGTAAGAGCCAACGCGCGCATAAAAGACAGGGGCGTATCGCGGTTTGCGATACGCCCTTTTCATTAAGGCCTAAGACACAGCAAGTGACAATGAGAGAGAGACCTGCCGGAACATGTATTTTTCGGGAGTAGCGAACGCACAACAACATACAGAGGAAACAAAAGAAAAGCGACGAAATAGTGGATATTAACCGTATAAATTAGAAAATTTGATTATTTTTGCATAATTTCGTCTGATAAAGACTTATTCTTTGATACATAAACAATTCACAATATATAAAACTATATGGACAATATTATAGTCAACAGTAACCTTTTCCTGTACTCCGCCACGCTATCCCTTATTGTCTCGGGATTGTTCTGCGCTTATACAAAATGGAGACACATATGCGCACCTTACAAAAACAATCCGGACTTTTACTATCCGAACCGGAAGAAATGGATTTTCACCTATGCGATAAACATAATACTGCTGGGTTGCATATTACAACCGAACAACCCCGATAACCTGATATCGGCAAGGTGTTTCTGTCTGCTGATAACACCCAACCTGATAGTCACGGGCATTATAAAGCATTGCAGCCAGATAAAGAAACTAGAGGTAAAGCTTATATTGCTGAGCCACATACCAATAGCATTTGAAATAATCATCACCCTGCTAGGATGGCTAGACAAAGGCATTCTGCAAGCCTATGAATTTAACATTCTGTGTATTGCAGGAGCATTGGGTACGATATTCTCGATAGCGATAATGCGGACCTTGTTCTGGTTGAAAGAACAGATGCGCATATTTTACGAGAACAAATACTCGAACGAGGAAGAATTTCCGAACAACTTCGCCAAAGACATCACCCCACGCATAATAATCATGCTTCCCATTATATGGCTGACCTTTATCACCAAGAACCATTATATAATGGGAGGGGCATTTTTCGTAATAGCAGCCGCCTACGTGTTCTTCTTGAACTACGTGCTTGACAGCCACATCCAGCCAATACCTGAGGAATACCAACCAAAGAACGCAGTCAATCCGGTCACAGAAGCCGACGAGATGACAGAGAGTCTGACCGAAGACGAAGGCATTGCGACCAAGCCCAACGAGGGCTTCGAGGTACAACTACAGCAACTGATGGAAAACGACAAGCCATATCTGAATCCGAGCCTGACCATAATGGAGCTGGCCCGAATGTTGAACACCAATGTGCCAACACTTCGCAACGTGAGCAAACTAAAATATGGCAGTTTTATCAAAATGGTCAATTCCTACCGTTTGGCACATGCCAAAGTATTACACAAAGAGCACCCCGAATATTCCAAGCAAGCCATCGCCGAAGACAGCGGGTTCGGATCGTATAGGAGTTTGCTAAGGGCTGAAAAGGCAGAAAACGAATAGGACAATTTTTAAAAACGGCAGAATAAATTGTCACAAACAGCCGGTTTATAAAACATATGTCAGATAAATATGCCAAAATTTCCTTTTGTCATAACATAATAAGAATTGGCAGTTATCAAGTAAAGCAAAGCACATAATTTTGTTACGCAACAAGCAAAAAGAGCAGTATTTATTGTGTGAATTGTTTGACTGCTCGGGTTTGTTGGTTAACGAAACCTTAATATAACTATATTATGAAACAAGGAGCAGCAGAGGCAACACTTTGTCTGCTCTTGTTCACATGCAAAGCCCTCCTCTTTTTCCATAAAAACAAGAAAAGTTATGGAAGAAGTGAAAGATGGGAGTATATGGTGTATATTTGAACTTAGAACCAAATAAAAAGAAAAATGATAGAAATAGATGTGAAAAAGAACAAAGACACTTTTTGCGAGCTATTACGCTCGACAGAAAGGGACGGAGTTGAATCGGTTATAGAAGATCTGGAAAAGATGTCTTTTTTCGAGGCACCAGCCTCTTGCAACCACCACCTGAACATAGCAGGCGGTTTGGTTCAACACTCGCTCAACACCTTCTATGCCGCAGAAAAAATATGGGAAGGCATGAAGCAGCTTGACACCTCCATCGAGAAAGAAGTGAAAAGAGACAGCCTGATTTTAGCGTCGCTACTCCACGATGTATGCAAAGCCGACATCTATAAACAAAGTGTAAAAAAACGGAAAACCCGCCTTGGCGAATGGGTAGACTGCGACTGCTACAAAGTAAGCTATAAGGATTTTCCGATGGGACATGGGGAAAAGTCGGTCATTCTACTTTTGTGCAGCGGGCTGGAACTAGACGATGCCGAAATGCTTGCCATACGCTGGCATATGGGTTCGTGGGGCATAAACATGAACAGCATAGAAGACCAGAAGTGTTTCGACACAGCGAAAGAACTCTACCCACTGGTAAGCATCATACAAAGCGCAGACGCATTGGCAGCAGGGCTGCTTGAGCGCAAGACAACCGACGAGGAAGACGAATACTAAAAAGCATTTCAACTAAATGAGAATAAAGGCACTATATGCAACAACGCTTGCCGCACTTTCGCTTGCCGCATGCGACAACAACAGCGGGCAACCCGCAGCAGCAGACGCCCCGAATAACACGACGTTCTGCACACCAACAACAGCAAACGTGGCAACGGAGAAAACAAAGGCGGCATCTTCTGCCGAATTCAGTTTCCAGACAGAAGGCAGCATAAATCCGAAGACCTATAAACCCGGAGAAACAGCCAGCGTCTCCTTTAACACATTCCCTAGAAACGTAGAGGAGTTCCAAAAGGCACAAGAACAACTGGGAACGACACCAGAAGGAGCCGTTGTATTAGAGCTATTCGCATTCGAAATCTATAACCACGACCACACCGCCGGCGAAGAATGCCTGAAAATGGCAAATACCAGCCTCAACACCAGCAGCGTTTTATCGATACTTAAAGACCGCTACAACCCAAAATACGGCGATTACTACACCCCCCAGCTTGTGGCCTCGTATTTAGAGGGTGCGACACCAGAAAATGCCTACAAGGCCAACAAGCCATTCAAAGTAACCATACGCAGCCACAAGAGCAATGCCTACGAAGATGCGAACTCGCTGAAAGGTACGGTTCTGAAATTGGAAGTGTACAGTAACGGTTACGACACACACTGGCGTGGCATAAATGTTGTGAAATCGAAGGGAGAGACTTACTACAAGGTGGTAAACAACCCGGCCACCTATACCCAGTGCAAACCTGTGTCGTTTAAGACAGAAGAGGACTATACCGACATTTGGGACCAATAAACATGGCAACCGTATCAGTCATAGTACCCGTATACAATGCGGAGCGTTACCTCGGGCAATGCGTTGAGAGCCTACTCGCGCAGAGCTACACCGACACAGAGCTGTTGCTAGTTGACGACGGCAGCAACGACCATTCGGGCGTCCTTTGTGACCAGTATGCCCAGCAAGACCCACGGGTCAGGGTTTTCCACCTTACCAACGGAGGAGTCAGCAAAGCCAGAAACCACGGGTTAGACCATGCGACAGGCACCTATGTGACTTTTGCCGATGCCGACGACTGGATGGAACCAGACACGCTTCAGACCTATTTATCTCACTTCGACGAAGACATAGACGTGGTAAGAATCGGCTACGTAAAAGAAGGGAGGAAGCGTAAAACTGTGAGTACCCCCCTACACACTACCGACAAACTAAGCGACTACTTTCTACAGACGGAAGTCAGCCGCTACCACGCTTTTGTATGGAACACGATGTACAAAAGAGACCTTATAGGAGAGCAACGCTTCGACGAAAGCATCAGTTACTGTGAAGACCACCTCTTCTCGTACGCCTATTACCTTAAATGCAGAAAATTCCGCACACTGCCAACAGCCTTATACCATTACCGCGTGCAAGACAATAACACACTGTCGGATGTGAAAGACGCTAAAGTCTGCTTCAGGATAGCAGAATTAGACTATACCGCAAAAAACAAACTGAACAACGACGGAAACAAAGCATTGGGCAAACGGATAAACGAAGTTTACCACCGCAGCATACGGAAAGCCATACGGACCCTCTACAAGAGCCCCAACTACAACTACGAAGCCCGGAAACGTGTTTGGTCTGCATTCACTCCAGCCACAACCGATGGAATGCTGTTTGTTGAGCGCATTTTTGCAGCAAAGAAGCACTTCTGCATAATTGACACCTACTTCAAGCTTATTTATTAAGTGGCAGAGGAGGAAACCATTCACCGGAAGGGGCAGACTAAAAAAGCCGAATATTCACAGAAGATGGGTAAAAAATCACATTCCTCGACAGAAGTTCCGCCTATATTTGCCATAAAACAAACCGAAAATACGAATAAAGATGAGAAACACTACACTACTCTGCCTGCTGTGCTCAGGAATGCTACTATGCAACACCTCGTGTTCAAAGGACGACGAAGACGACTACACACCCAGAAAACCCGTAGTAGACGAAACTGACTACAGCCTGATAGACCTCACGAAATACAAATTCAGTGGAGCCGAGCTCTATACAAAAGAGAGTTTCACCTACGGCCGATTCGAGGCACGGATGAAAATGGCCTACGCACCTGGCTGCATCAGCTCTATGTTCCTATACTACAACGACTCGTACAAAGGAGGAGGAAAGGTATGGAACGAGATAGACATAGAGGTTATAGGCAAAGATCCGAACAGTTTCCAAAGCAACCTTATTACAGGCACGAAGGAGCAACAAATCACTTCCGAGAAAATCCAACAGCTAGGTTACGCCGCCGATGCCGACTACCACACCTACGTTGTAGAGTGGACACCGACCTACGTATCGTGGACAGTAGACGGTGTACTGGCAAGGAAGACCGAAGCGCAAACCGACTCCAAAAAGCAAGTGGAAGCCCTGGTTGAGGCACAAAGTCTGCGTTTCAACCTGTGGTCTAGTAAAAGCGCCTCATGGGTAGGCAACCTGAATCCGAACAAACTGCCCATCGCCCAATACATCGACTACGTGAAAGTGTCGGACTACGACACCGCGACCGGCACCTTTACAGAACGCTGGACCGACGATTTTGGCACCTTCAACAGTACACGCTGGGCAAAAGGCGACTGGGTGATGGAACAAGTAACAGAATCGCCAAACAACGTAACCATAGAAGATGGGAAACTGGTAATGAGACTGACCAAAGAGATAAAGTAACCAATTAGCGTAAACGTCCAGAAAAGGGTGTAGCCACAAAAAAGCTACACCTTTTTTCATAATCAGCACAAAAAGAGACAGGGACATCGGGGGTAAATTGAAAAGAAAAGCTGATAGGTGTCTAAAACTTTGTAAATTTGCAATATTGTAAGAAATTTTGGAGAGCAAGAGCGAAATGAATCCGAAGATCAGTGTCATAGTGCCCGTCTACAACGCAGGAGAGCATATAAAGCCCTGTTTGGACACCCTAACCCAACAGACCCTGCAGGACATAGAGATTATATGCGTTCTAGACTGCCCCACCGACGGAACAGACAAGGCGGTAGAGGCTTATGCGCAACAAGACGCCCGCATAAAGGTGGTACGCAACGAGCACAACCTGAACATAGGCGAAAGCCGGAACAGAGGTATGGCCGTAGCCACCGGAGACTACATCGGCTTTTCGGACCACGACGACTACCGCGAACTGAATATGTATGAAGATTTATACAAAAAGGCCATAGCAAACGGAGCTTCAGCCGTTTTATCAGGAGTTTTGGGTTCAAAAGCTGCCTTTTGGAAAGGAAACAATCCGAACAGCTGGATAGATGAAACCCTGAACAACCTAGTTATGCGTAGGTACACCACACACATACATCCACACCTCTACAAACGTGAATTTCTTAAAGAGAACAACATCACATTCACAGACAATAACACCCACTCGGTTGAAGACACCCTGTTCAACGCCAAAGTACTAGCAACAATAGCGGCAAGAGGTTGTGTGTTAGAAACGATTCCGCACGACTACTACATACATGTCGATTACGCTAATAACCAAAACAAATCGTACAGCCATTGGGCATTCAAGAAAGTAGAGAACTCGATACGCGAGATGCAGGAATTGACGCAAGTTTACGCCATAAAGCCCGCCAGTATAGCAGAATTCGGCATAAGGTGCCTCTACACCTCATTTATACGTGAAAAAGCCAAAAACGGCTTATTGGCAACACTTAAGCTGTTCGGCACCCTGAAACAAGATGAGACAGTAGCCAATTCTCTAAAGGCCTACCCTGCAAAATGGAACAGAGCCTTCACTCTTCCTAAAAACATATTCGCAGTCTACATAAAAGCCATATTGTAAAAGATGAGAGTACTGATAATACTATTAACCGCCATAATGGCATTAAACGCAAACGCAAACAATAGCGACTATTCAAGCGAGGGTATAGAAGGCTACGAGGTGCTGGTCAACCCCGACACCACCCAGGCAGGTCCGTTCTCGGGAAGCACACCATATATAGCTGCACAACAGCCACACCCAATGTTCGAAGTTGGTTTCCGCTATCGTTTACCCTATGTAGACATCTACCAAGACAGAGGGCCAACATTGCACTGCGACACCGAAATGCAACCGCTGATTTCAACATTCCTCTACTGGAAATGGCTAAAACTCGGGTGGAACTTTGCGTTAAAGGACATCAATAAAGGTTTCAATTTCAGCTACACCATAAATATGGGTCAGATGAATTTGAAACTAGATATTGCGCACATACGCAACCTGCGCGCAATAAATACGGAAGATTTTATCGACCCAAGTTTTAAAGAAGAAACCCGTCTGAGAGGATTAACAATCACCGATTACGATTTCGGCATGGAATGGGCCTGCAACAAGCGCTACGCCTTGCTATCGGGCTACGACTACTCTTATCACCGCACACAGTTGAAAAGCCAAGGTTCAGCCATTATAGGAGCCCGCTACACCTTCAACGGGATGAAGAAGCGCGTCTTTGAGCAAAGCGAACAAGCCAATGCTATATTGAACCAGCTACAACTCGGCAGAGCCTATATGAATATGTTGAATGTAGGCGGAGGTTATGGTTACAACGTAGCCCGGGCAGGCGGTCGCTGGGTATTAGGAGTGCTGTGTGTCCCCTATCTGGCTGGCGGAGTAACCGACTACCGCTACAACGAGACCAACCACCAACGCTTCGTTTGGGGAATAAAAGCACACGGACGTATGAACATCGCCTACAACTACCGATACGGAGCCTTCTCGCTAGCAGCCGAATATAATGGCGGATATATGGACAGCAACCACTATGGCTACCGGCGCGATGTGGTAAACCTACACTTAAACCACGCTTTCCGACTAGGAGAGATAGGATTGAAATCGGGGAAAGTGCCAGGGCATAAAATTATGGACAATATACAAGAATGGTTAAGTAAAGACTGATGGGAGAAGACTTAGGAAAAAAGACTAAGAAATCGCTAATCTGGAGCATCATCGACAAGATAGGCTCACAGTTTATTGGCATGCTGATTGGAATCATATCAGCCCGCTTGCTGTGCCCCGACGATTTTGGAACAATAGGCTGTTTGACCATTTTCACCAGCATAAGTGCCTTCATTATAGAATCGGGATTTGGCGTAGCGATGTTGCGTAAAGAAACCATCAGCAGAGACGAGTACTCGGCCGTACTATATTTCAATCTGTTTGTAAGCCTATTCATTTACATTCTACTATTCATATCTTCATCATCTATAGAAACGTTTTTTGCAATAGAAAAACTAGCGGAATACGCACAAATTCTTTTCCTAATTCTTCCTATAAATGCGCTTGGCATCATTCAATACACACAAATTAGGAAACAGTTCAAATTCAAACAATTCACCTATGCGAATTTAATAGCAAACATAGCGAGTGGTCTATGTACCGTCGCGCTTATTTATTATGACTACGGTTGTTGGGCATTAGTATGGCAACAAGTTACCCTATCGGCCACCCGAATTATTTTACTTTGGTATTACAATCCGTTTATACCAAGTCTGACACCACAATTTAAAATCATTAGGGAATTGTTTTCCTATAGTTCCATACTTGCATTAAACTATATAATAACCAGTGCCGTAGGAAATGTCTACAACTTCATACTTGGAAAATTTTTCACGACAACAGACCTAGGTTACTACAGTAATGGTAGAAAGTATAACGACATTATATCGCAAGTAGTTATTGGAAACGGCATTAGCAGTGTTGCAGCACCATCACTTGCAGAACTTAACAACGACAAGACAAAACAACTACATTATCTTCAAAAATTTGGCAAATTAGGATTCTTCACCATACTTCCCATTCTTGCCTTGTTCAGTATTGCAATTGAAGATATTGTAATGATAGTATTCACGGAGAAATGGATGCCGATGGTTCCCTATTTCCGAATTCTCACATTAAGCGGAATACTTTATCCACTTCAAACACTATACCAACAATATTTTCTAATGACAGGACATAAAAACCTTTCGTTCACACTAGATATGGTAAAAAACGCATTGATAATAATTCTTGCTATTGTCTGCATATTTTACCTCGAACGAGACCCACACTATATTGTTTGGAGTTCAGTACTAGCCATGCTAATAACAACCTTATTGGAAAGCACCTATGTACACAAATTGGCAGGATACAATATAACAAGCCAGTTGGCAGACTACCTTCCTATCATTGCAAGAACTATTATTACATCCATTGTAGTTTTCGTAATCGGAAAACACATTGAAATAATGCTTCTAAGATTGGTTATAGAAGGTGTATTATTTGCAGGGTTGTATGTTACACTTACCTATTTTTTTGACAAAGAGCTCACCAAACCAATAATTGAAATTCTTCATAAAAAATGAATCCAAAAATCAGTGTCATAATACCGGTCTACAATGCAGGAGAACAGATAAAGCCTTGTTTAGATGCAATTCTATCTCAAACACTGAAAGAAATAGAGTTAATCTGTGTTCTTGACTGTCCGACAGACGGAACAGATAGAATAGTAGAAGCATATGCCCAAAAAGATAACAGGATAAAAGTTCTTAAGAATAAAGTCAATCTAAACATCGGAGAGAGCAGGAATAAGGGTATTGAAGCTGCGACAGGTGACTACATCGGATTTTCAGATCACGACGACTACATGGAGCCCACTATGTATGAAAAACTGTACAAAGCCATCACTAAAGAAAATTCACATGTTTCCATGTGTGAGAGAGGTGATATTTTGACAAAATACAACAAGAGAGTAGAAAGACTTGATGACCAAAAAACATATACGGTTTGGACTAGTTTGCTAAAGACAATAGCAAACAAACAAAACCTGAACACAGTGTACGTGTGGAACAAAATTTACGACAGAAAATTCATTCAAGACAACAACATAAGGTTCCCAGATAACAAGGAGTTTCCAGCCGGAGAGGATATCTTATTCAACTTTCAGGTATTCAAAAAGTTATCGGAAACCAACAAAACAGAAGCTGTTGCATACGTAAGAGAAATACTATATTGGCACATTTTCCACGGAGAAAACACATCCAGCAGAGTTTGGAAGTTTGACTACATTTGCAGGTATACCAATTTAATAGCAGAAGAAATTAGCAAGAACAGGCTACTTTCTGACAGTACAGAAGTAAAACAAAACGCCTACAAAGGTTTTATTGGCACATTAACATCGGGATTATACTGGGCCAACAAAGACAACGGAATCAGTGCATTCAAACAAGCTCACAATATAAAGAAATATCCATATTTACGCTCTATATTAAAGGATAATTGGACTCTTTACAACAAAGAGCTAAGCATCAGCAAAAACATAATCGGATTATTCATTAAACTATTCGGATAATACATGCAACCCAAAGTCAGCATCATCATACCCATCTACAACGTAGAAAAAAAACTTCTTTGCAAATGCTTGGACAGCCTTTTGAACCAAACGCTCCAAGAGATAGAACTTGTGTGCGTATTAGATTGCCCAACAGACGGATCCGACAAAGTCGTGGAAGAGTATGCACAAAAGGATTCCCGAATAAAGATAATTAGAAACGAACAAAACCTGCATATTGGCGAAAGCAGAAATAGAGGAATAGAAGCAGCAACAGGTGAATTCATTGGATTTTTTGACGACGACGACTACTGCGAGCCCACCATGTATGAGCAACTCTATTGGGCGGCCAAGAACAAAAAAAGCCGCGTTGCCTTTTGCGAGAGAAACGCAATAGACTTGGAAACAGGAGTCATACAAAACTATAAAGACATTCAAAACAGAAGCATAGAGCACTGCATAGAACAACTATTAAAAAATAACAATGAGAACTCGGCATTGTTGGTATGGGACTATATCTATAACCGTGACTTTCTTATCGTGAACGGAATCCGATTTGTAGATACGAAAAACATGAGCGCAGAAGACGTAATTTTCAATACTGAAGTTATGTTTGCGCTTAAAGACACACAACAAACAGAAATTGGTTATGTAGAGACAACACTCTACCATCACATAGGTCACGACAGCAACACTGGTCGTACAACATCATATATGTATAAACTTCCACAGTTTAGAGAACACATAAGCGAAATGGTAGGCGAAAGAAACAACCCAAGTTATGAAAAAGCGGCCAATACAGGAAACATCGCCATCCTTTACCGGGTTTTCCGACTTCACCTAAAGAAAGAAGGACTGACGTCTGCACTTCGTTTTGTACGCGAAATGAAGAAGAACCCGCACATGAGAGGACTGCAAAGAAAGCATTTCAAAATTTGGAACAGTAGCCTGACCCCACCCAAAAACATACTAAACTGGCTATTCCGAATTATGGATTAGTCTTCTTTATCCTTAACCCCCACAATCCAAAGAAAGTAAGCATTCCGTTCAGGAGTAACAATTCATAACCAAAAAAGTAATTGTAACGGGTGGCAGCCAAAGCACTGATAATATAGCACAAGACTGGAGATGCCAGACACACAAACGGCACCCCTGCCTCGCGCACTTTATAGCGGGTGAACAGGCCGAAAGCGAACAAGCCCAATAAAGGACCGTTGAGATAGCTGACAATCGTGTAGATGGCATCGAGCGCATTCTGGCTGTTGATTAACCTAAACAAGCACAACACTAGCAAGAAAACAACACAGATGCAGAAGTGCAAACCTAAACGACGACGCAAGGTTAATTTTTCGGCAGAAAGGGAAAGAATGTCGACTGCAAACGATGTGGTAAGCGAAACCAATGCTGAATCAGCACTCGACATTGCAGCTGAAAGCAATGCCACCAAAAAGAGCACAGCAACCGCACCTCCGAAATAATTCATTGCGAAAAACGGCAAAATCTGATCCCCCCGCTCTGGTAGCGAGAGCCCCTGTTGTTCGGCCAACATCAACAATAGGACGCCCAACGAAAGCAACAGGAAATTGACAGGAACAAAGCACACTCCATATGACAACATATTGCGGCGTGCCAACTGCAAATTGGGGCATGAGAGGTTCTTTTGCATTACATCTTGGTCAAGACCCGTCATCACCACCACTATAAACATACCGCTAAAAAACTGTTTGAAGAAATTCTGCCGAGAATAGAAATCGTCAAAAACAAAAATTCTCGATTCCGGCCGGTGCCACAGTGCTGAAAGAGAATCAGCTAAAGACGAATCTAACCGGTAGATGACGCAGCCCGCAATCAGCAGCAGGGCCGACACCATACACACGGTTTGGAAGGCATCGGTCCAAACCAGCGTACGAATGCCTGTACGACAGGTATATCCGAAAATAAAAAGGACAAATACTGCAGCAGAACAAACGAAAGGAATTTGCAGTGCATCGAGGACAAGGTATTGGAGGACCACCAGCACCAAATAAAGTTTGGAGGCGGCGGCCACCATTTTGTAGACAAGGAAGAACAGCCCGCCCACTCGGTGTGTAAGTCTGCCGAAACGAAGTTCCAGATAGCTGTAAATGCTGGTAAGATTCAACCTATAGTAAACAGGGAGCAGCAGGTACGCAACAACCACGTATCCCAAAATGAAGCCGAACACCATCTGCATATAGGTGCAAGCAGCCGAGCCAACCATTCCAGGCACAGAGACGACCGAAATGCCCGACACAGAAGCACTGACCATACCCAAAGCGACCAACTGCCAGGGAGAGCGCCGCCCACCGTTGAAGAAATCGGAATGGGAAGCCTTCTTCCTTCCCACCCAGAAAGAAATAAATGCGACAACGGATATATAGATAAAAACCGCCAACATGGTTTATTGGAAAATAAAAGAACCGGGTCAGAAAGTTGACCCGGTTTATCAGAGAGAAAAATATCAGTTACTTATTATTCTTACGTTGCTGTTCGAGCATCTTTTTCTGCTCCTCCTGCATTTCAGCAAGCCGCTGCATCCACCCCTTCTTATTAGAAGTCTTGTTCTTTTCGGCTTTTTCGTTAATCTTCTGCAACAACTTCTCGTCGTCGATAGTGTAACGCATTGCCACCGTTTGAACAATAGTAATAAGCAGAGAAACGAAATAATAGTAGGTAAGACCAGAAGCATAGTCGTTGAAGATGAAGAGGAACATAACAGGCATAAAATACATCATGTACTTCATCATCGGCATCTGCTGCTGAGCGCCAGTATCGGTCATCTGCATATTGAACTTGGTGTAGATCACATTAACCACAGTCATCAACAAACAGAAGAGGCTGACATGGTCTCCATAGAACGGAATATTAAAACCAAAGTCTAAAATAGAATCGTATGCCGAAAGGTCGTCAGCCCACAAGAAGCTGTGACCACGCAGTTCGATAGCCGTAGGGAAAAACGTGAACATGGCGATAAGAATCGGCATAGAGAGCAGCATAGGCAGACAGCCACCCATAGGATTAACACCAGCCTTCTGGTAGACCTGCATAGAAACCTGCTGGCGCTCCATCGTATTCTCGGCCGGGATCTCGCTCTGCCGCCTTTCAATCTCAGGTTTCAAGACACGCATTTTAGCGGTAGAGACATACGATTTGTAAGAGAACGGAAAGAGAATGAGCTTAATGATGACCGTCAGCACAAAAATCAGCAATCCGTAGTTGCTTATAAAGTTTTCAAGCATATTGAACAACGGAATGACAATCAGCTGGTTCACCCAACGGAAGATAGCCCAACCCAGCGGAATGAGTTTGTTCAGTTTCAACACCTCGTCACCCTTATTCTCGTCGTCGTAACTACAGAGCAGTTTATATTTGTTAGGTCCGTAGAAGAACCTGAATTTGCTAACCTGGTTTTCAGTTGCATTGAAAGCCAGTTCAACGTCAGCACTGTAAGACTTGATAAAGTCAGCCCTGTGTTGGTCACCATTGGTTTCGTCAACCGATTTCAGGTTAGCTTTCGCAATGCGGCCACCACCATCGGCAATAAGCACAGTCGAGAAGTATTGGTCTTTAAAGGCCACCCAGTGCAAGTTCGAGACCGTCTCTTCATCGTTACCGGTAGCCGAAAGATTGTCGACCGTATTTTCACCGAAAAACTTGTAACCGAGTTCGGCATAGCGGCTTTCGAAAGTAGAGCTCTTCTCTTTACGCGCAATTTTCGCATTCCACAACAAGCGTGTAGTCTCGTTGGAACGGAGCGACGATTTCAAGTTGTTGGTGGTGATATCGAAATTAAGCATATAGGAATCGGCCGGCAGCTTATAGTCGAACGAGATAAATCCATCACCAGCCCGCGCCGTCATGGTAACCGACGACGGAGTAACATTGGAAGGAGTAAAGAACAAGTCTTCCGTATTCAAAACGCCGTTAACAGCAGGCAGTTCAACATTGAAACGCTGAGTTTTGCTGTCGAAGAGGACAAGCGGCTGTTTCTCGTAGGTCGTATACTGCTTCAGGGTGACATTTGAAGGGACACCACCCTTAGTGGGAATAACCACTTTAACGAGGTTATTTTCGAGAACGACGTCGGAATTCTCACCGACAAGGGCAGAATAGAAATCGCCATATTTACTTTTTGCCGCTTCCGGGTCGGCCTTAACGACAGAGTCGGCAACACGTAAGGAAGCCAATCTCTTCTTCTCGGCAAGTTGTTTCTGCTTTTCAACAGCAGCTACAGAATCTTGAGCCTTTTTGTAGGCTTCAACTTCCTCTTTCGAAGGCGTGTTCCAGAAAGAGAAACCGATAAGTACAAGGAAAATTAAGACGAGGCCAATTTTCTGTTGTTTATCCATATAATCTACTTATAATTTAAAATTGTTTTCAGAACATTTGATAGCCGCCTCCACAAAGGAGAGGAACAACGGGTGTGGACGTCCGACAACGGAATTGAATTCAGGATGGAAGATGGTGCCAATAAACCACGGGTGTTCAGGAATTTCCACAATGTCGGCAAATCCATAATCGGCATTAGAGCCAGAAATAACCATACCTTTTTCCTCTAACCGTTCGGAGAAGTCGTTGTTAAACTCGAAACGGTGTCGGTGTCTTTCTGCAATGCAGTCAGCGCCATAAATAGCCGCAGCAAGCGAGCCCGGCTTGAGTCGGGTATTGTACGAGCCGAGCCTCATAGTACCTTCGAACCCGAAAGCCGACTTTTCATCGGCACATATATCGAACACCTTGCAACTTGCAGCCTGGTTCAGTTCGGTAGAGTCAGCATCGAGCATGCCCATCACGTTTTTAGCGAAATCTATAACGGCACACTGCATTCCCAGACCAATGCCGAAGAAAGGGATATTATTAAGACGTGCATATTTCACCGCGCACAACTTCCCCGCAACCCCTCGTTGTCCGAAACCAGGCGCCACCAGAATGGCAGCAATACCACCCAGCATCTGCCTTACGTTCAACTCGGTAATTTTCTCAGCCTGTATATAGGTAAGTTCGAGTCTGTAGTCGTAGTGGGCGGCAGCCAGGACGAGCGCCTCGCGTATCGACCTATAAGCGTCTGGCAGTTCGACGTATTTACCCACAAGGGCAATTTTAACCGTGCGGACGGCATTATGGAGGGTTTTAACAAACCGCTTCCATCCGTCAAGCGCCTCATCGGGGTTCTGCCTGGGTTTTAATCCGAACTTATCGAGCACCACTCCATCAATGTTTTCCTCGTGCAAAAGCAGCGGGCAGTCGTACTGCGAAGGCTGGTCAACGAGTTCAATCACAGCATCAGGCTGTACATTGCAGAAAAGCCCCACTTTAGCACGGGAGCGATCTGTAAGCGGGTGTTCGGTACGCAGAACCAGCATATCGGGTTGTACGCCCAACTCCAACAATTCCTTAACAGAATGCTGAGTAGGCTTAGTCTTCAACTCCTTGGCAGCAGCAATATAAGGGACAAACGTCAAATGAATCGACATCCACCGGTCTTTTCCGAGTTCGTACCTCACCTGTCGTTCAGCCTCAATGAAAGGCAGCGATTCAATATCGCCCACAGTGCCACCTATTTCAACTATAACGAAATCAACCCTGTCGGAATTTGACATGCGGTAGATGTGCTGTTTAATCTCATTCGTGATATTAGGTACCACCTGAACCGTCTTACCGAGATAGGCTCCCTCACGTTCTTTCCGTATGACATTTTGGAAAACACGTCCAGCAGTAACATCGCTGTTGCGTGAAGCTTTAGAAGCGGTGAAGCGTTCAAACACGCCCAAGTCGATGTCTCCCTCATGCCCATCATCGGTAACATAGCACTCGCCATGTTCATAAGGGTTCAGCATGCCGGAATTGACATTGATATAAGGGTCCAGTTTCTGCAGGGCCACCGTGTAGCCGTTGGCTTGTAGCAGTTTGGCAAGGGAAGCGGCCAAAAGTCCGCCACCAAGCGACGAACTGACGCCACCGGTAATAAAGATGTACTTTGTATTAGCCACGATGCAAATATTTTGCTACATTCATATTCAACGTACAAAGATAGCAAAAATTGTCCCAAAAGTTTAGCAATAGCAGATTTGAGTTTTCAACAACGCGAAAAAGCGGTAAGAAAAGAGGCAAAAGCAGAGAAAAAAGTGATTTTTCAAAAAAATGCGGGAAAACATATTGTGTTTTAGAAAAAAGTTCCTACATTTGCAGTGTAAAAACAAATGCGGAATTAGCTCAGTGGTAGAGCACCACCTTGCCAAGGTGGGGGTCGCGGGTCCGAATCCCGTTTTCCGCTCTTCACAACCAATCATTCAACAGAATGATTGGTTTTTTGTTTAGCAAACCAACCACAGAAAATCTTCAAAAGCAAAAAGCAGTTAAGACCTCATTTAAGGGAAGAACTCGTCAGACTGAGATACATTTCCACCAAAGGCAACAAATTTTTCCGCCTAAGGAATAGGAGGGAAACATTTATGTTACCAGGGGATATAGTTTTACAAAAGAATTGGTTCTATTAATCCATAGTAAATTTCTTTGTATAAACTCCACCCTTAAACGCCTATAAAGTCAGAAAAGGCTAAGATTGTAGCAGTTTTCTAATTATTCACTTTATTTCAAAAAATCCGCAATCGGAATACTTTTGTATTTCGGTTCTGCTTTCATAAATTTCGAAATACGGGAAACCCATTCTTCATATATATTACCTGCCGGAGAACTTCCCAAGTAATTCTGATTCAGGCATTTACGTCGTCATTTAATTAATTCGTTCTTTCTCAACAAGAGCAAGCATAGGTTCATTTCTCGTCATCGAAGACCAAATCTTCTTCAATGACAAGGTTGTTCACGACCAAGTCGAGACGTTCGGGCGTATTGGCTCCCATATAGAAGCGGAGCAGGTCGAAAACGGCATCGTCTTTACGCATAGTCACCTGGTCGAGGCGCATATCTTCACCAATAAGATCCTTAAACTCGTCGGCATTAATTTCACCAAGACCTTTGAATCGGGTAATTTCGGCATTACGGCCTATGGTTTGTATAGCCTTTATTCGCTCTTCATCGGTGTAGCAATAGAAAGTGCGTTTTTTATCGCGGACACGGAAAAGCGGTGTTTGTAGAATATAGACATGCCCGGTCTTCACAAGGTCTGGGAAGAACTGTATGAAAAATGTGAGCAGCAGCAGTCTGATGTGCATACCGTCGACATCGGCATCGGTTGCAATAATCACCTTATTGTAACGCAGGGTGTCGAGACTGTCTTCAATATTCAAAGCAGCCTGTAACAGGTTGAATTCCTCGTTCTTATACACCACTTCGCGCGTGTCACCGAAACTGTTCAGCGGTTTACCACGCAGGCTGAACACCGCCTGGGTGCGCACATCGCGGCTGGCAGTAAGCGAACCGCTAGCCGAAAGACCCTCGGTGAGGAAGATGCAGGAATCTTCACGCAAATCGCCCTTGTCTTCCTTATTCGAAGGGTCGCGCGGAACGGGTTTGGCATCGGAATAATGGACACGGCAGTCGCGTAGTTTGTCGTTATGCAGGCTGATTTTTTTAGCGCGTTCACGGGCAGCCTTGCTGACATTGGCAATAGCCTTGCGTTCCTTTTCGGCCTGCTGTATTTTATCGAGTAAGACTTCGGCGGTATTTTTATCTTTGTGAAGGAAGTCGTCAATTTCCTTCTTGACGAAATCGCCAACGAACTTTTTGACCGTTATTTTTTTAGAGTCGTCCTTCTCGTTAGGATTCACATAGGTAGAACCCAGTTTTGTTTTGGTCTGGCTCTCGAAAGTCGGTTCAGAAACACCGACAGCAATAGCCGCCACTATACCCTGTCTGATGTCGGACAAGTCTTGGTTTTTATCGTAGAACTCACGGATAGCAGTAGCCACCGACTCGCGGAAAGCAGACTGGTGTGTGCCTCCGTCACGGGTATGCTGACCATTCACAAACGAATGGTACTCCTCGCCATGCTGCATACAGTGCGTAAGAGCGATTTCTATATCGGGCCCCTTCAAATGAATAATCGGATAAAGGGGCTCTTCTGTAAGAGTCGCCTTCAACAAATCGACCAAACCGTTTTTCGAATAAAACTTCTGCTTACCATAATAAAGGGTGAGCCCCACATTGAGGTAAGAGTAGTTGCTGAGCATGGTTTCAATGAAATCGTCGCGGAACTGGTAATTCTCGAAGACATGCGGATCGGGTGTGAACTCGATAAGGGTTCCATCGGGCAAATTTTCCGAGTTATCGACCTCACCTGAGTCACTCTTCAGCGTAATACGGTAAGCCTTTGCCTTCTCATCCCAGACGGGTTCGAATTCCACACGGCGCATTTTGCCATCGCGTACCGACTGAGCCACAAAATGCGAAGAGAGAGCGTTGGCAGCCTTGGTACCCACACCATTCAAGCCGACTGAACGTTTATAGGAGTTGTCGTCGAACTTACCAGACGTGTTCATTTTGAAAACAGAGTCAACCAACTTGCCCAAAGGGATGCCACGTCCATAGTCGCGAACGCTGATGGTACGTTCGTTACGGTTAATCTCGATCTGCTTTCCATAGCCGGCGCGGAACTCGTCGATAGCATTGTCGACCACCTCCTTTATAAGGATGTAGATACCATCGTCGGAGTGTGAGCCATCACCAAGTTTACCAATATACATACCCGGACGAAGACGCACATGATCGAGCCCCTCGACAGTACGAATACTACTCTCACCATAAGCACCCGATGCCACAGCACCAGTGTTTTCCGTATTTTCAGTGTTTTCGAACAAATTGCTTCCCATATCTACAGCATTATAGTGCAAATATACAAAAAAGCGTGTAAAGTGCTATCTTATAACAGATGCGTTTTTACACGACCAGTCTCCACAGAAACATTTCGAGGAACAGAAAGAAAATAATGGGGAATTTAAGACGTCGAACAGAAAGGTATATTGTGAAAGAAAATGTAAATTTGCAATTTGAAAAAAATTAGCGACGGGAAATAGAAGAGTCATGCACATCTGGAAGATGATTACATTTTATGTTGGAGTGGCACTATGTTTGGGGCTGCTGTCCTTCACATGGCCGAGCGAGGGCATAAAGACCGACCTCCACACCTTCCGTTTTCCGAAAGCCAGCAAATACATAGACCTCCGTTTCATAAGCGGTCAAGACACTATGGCTGCACAGTCGGAGAGCCAGGAAGAAGAAAAGGAAAAGACACCCGTTGAGCGTATAAAGGACTTAAGCATTGCCATGCAGTTGAAGTCGGAGTATCCGGAGAACGAATACAACGCCCAATTTGCCACCTTTGCCGAAACCAGTCCGGCACGCATCTACCTCCCCCACAACGACATCCATTACTTTGACCGCTTGTTTGCCAATATGGATTCGTGTTTGAGAAGGGACGAGCTGATTCACGTGGCGCACTACGGAGACTCGCAGATAGAGGGCGACCGCATAACCGCCTACATTAGGAAAAGCCTGCAAGACCGTTTCGGAGGCTCGGGTCCGGGCCTGCTTCCAATAGTTAAGAACGACGGCGGCTCGTACAGCGTACGCTGGAAGACAAGTCCGAACTTCGAAAAATTCATCATTGACGGCACACTGCAAAAAGAAGCGATGCACAAACGCTACGGAGCACTGGCGCAATATGTGAAATTTGAGGGGAACGCCCAGTTCACCCTAGTCTCGAAAATGGAAAGCCATCCATCGTTCAACCGCATACGGCTGTTCGTGGGGAAAACCAGCAAAGACTTCGAAGCCACCCTGGTCGACGAAAACGGGAAAACCTACAAACAGACCATACCGGAAGCCAACGAAGGAGCCAGCGTCATAACCTGGACACCGGCCAACGACTTGAAGCGCTGCACCGTCAAACTGAGAGGCACAGGCGAAGTGTATGGAGTCTCGCTGGAAAACGGGCGAGGAATATCGGCCGACAACATACCCATGCGTGGCAGCCGAGGCACCTTCTTCACCCGAATGGATGCCAGTTTGTTCACCTATATGCACAACCAGCTGAACACCCAGCTCATACTGCTTGAGTTCGGAGGCAACGCCATGCCGCTAATAAAGAACGAAAAAGACATAGACTGCTACCGCCAACTCTTCGACCTGCAGTTGAAGTGGATAAAGAAAGCCTGCCCCAACTCGACCCTTATAGTACTGGGGCCAAGCGATATGGGTATAAAGGTAGACGGAGAGATACAGAGCCGGCCCTATCTGGCAGAACACATAGCCAGCATGAAAGCGTGCGCCCTTGAAAACGAAGTGGCATTTTGGGATATGTATGACGTGATGGGAGGCCACAACTCGATGATAGACTGGGTGAACCAGCACCCGCAGCTTGCGGCAAGCGACTATACGCACCTGACGCGTACGGGCGCCACCGAAATGGCCAAAATGTTCAGCAACTCGCTGTTTAACTACTACGAGTTCTACCATAAGCACAAGGAGGGCGTGAAAAAATGAACGACATCATACCCGGCTTGTTGGGCTACGACAGCAATTCGCCCCTACTTTTCACCCAGTTTTATTTCTGGGCCTTTTTCGGAGTAGTGCTGGCAACACTAGCGCTGATAGGCAAGCGCATAGCCATGCGCAACACCTTCCTGTGCGCAGCCAGTTTCTTTTTCTACTACAAGAGCAGCGGCATATTCGTACTCTTATTAGCCTTTACCGTTTTATTCTGTTTTTTTTGCGGCAAATGGATTAATAACGCAAAGAGTCCGGGCAAAAAGAAAGGGGCACTGATAGCCGGACTGATAGTCAACCTAGGCCTACTCGCCTACTTCAAATATGCCTACTTCTTCACCAACCTAATAAACGACCTGAGCGGCCTACACTTAAAAGTGTGGGACGCATTCGCCTGGATAGGCAACAGCGTGGCAGGCGCTAACCTGTGGGATGTAGACAACATACTGTTGCCCGTCGGCATATCGTTCTTCATATTCCAGAGCATCAGCTACCTGATGGACATCTACCGCGAGAAAATAAAGCCATTGGACAATCTGCTCGACTTCGGCTTCTTCGTCAGTTTCTTTCCCCAACTGGTAGCGGGCCCGATTGTACGTGCCAACACCTTTATACCACAACTGCACAAACCCTTCCACCTGGGGCGCCGCCAGTTTGGAATAGCCGTATTCTGGATACTGAACGGTTTGGCCAAGAAGATAATACTTAGCGACTATATAGCGGTCAACTTTGTCGACAGAGTGTTTACCAACCCCGACATGTACAGCGGTTTTGAAACACTGTGGGCATTGTTCGGCTACTCGTTGCAAGTGTATGCCGACTTTTCGGGCTACACCGATATAGCCACCGGCGTAGCCATGCTGATGGGTTTCTACTTGCCGCTGAACTTCAATTCCCCATACAAGGCCCCCAATCCGGGCAACTTCTGGAAGCGCTGGCATATCTCGCTGTCGCAATGGCTACAGCACTACCTGTACATACCGCTAGGAGGAAACCGCGAGGCCAGTTTCGGCACCTACTGCTGCATAATAACCATAGCCTGCATAGGCGCACTGCTTAGCGGCAGCATCTGGGTAGCAATCATAGTAGCCATAGTCACCGTCACCATATCGGTAGTAGCTGTGGTAAAACCCGACACCCGAAAAAAGATAAACACCAACCTGAACAGAATGAACACCATGCTGTTAGGCGGTTTGTGGCACGGCCCCAGCTGGAACTTTATGATATGGGGCGGACTGAACGGTCTGGGAATGGTTGTATACGAGTTTTGGAAAAAGTGGGACGTGTATGTGCGCACACTCGCCATCATGCTGGTAACACTGCTGTTCCTCTTCTTAGACTACCGATACGAGCTGCCAGCCTACCGCATCGGACTGGTATGGACAAGCGCGCTCTTCCTCGGCACATTCATCCGCATGCTCTATAACCTTTTCGACGGGAAGAAGGCACACGCCAAACTCGAACACGTATGGGCCATAGCCCAGACATTCGTATTCATAACCTTTACCCGTCTGTTTTTCCGTTCAGGCTCGAACCTCGACCCGGCCGAAGCCAACAAAGTGGCCTGGAATACCACCAAAACCATGGTGGAACAGATGGCCACCGCTTGGAACAGTGCCACAATAATAGATATGCTGGTGGCTTACCGTTTTGTGTTCGGACTGATAGTAGTAGGGCTCATCATACACTGGCTGCCAGACCATTTGAAACGGTGGTACCGCCTCAACTTTGCCCTGCTTCCATTGCCGGTAATGGTTCTGGCGGTGGTGGCAGTGGTGTTTATCGTATACCAGTTTATGACAGCCGACCTTCAGGCCTTTATCTATTTCCAATTCTAGGTTTCTTTCCACAAGGGCAAAAAAAGAAGTGTCCTAACCAAACCGTACATATAGAAAAAAGAACTGTCCTGGCCGATAACGGGAAAAAGCATTACGCCAAACAACCTGTAGAATAGCATTATAGGAACAAAAAACCGTAAAAAAGATTCATGGAGGCCTGTTTTATGTTTCACAACATCGTATATTTTAGGCACAAAGTATGATTTTTTTTTCATCTTAGCAATTGCAATAAAAATGCAAATCAGCAAGCACAATAAATTTTAATTTTGGGAAAAACTAAATCACAAATACCAATGAAACACACCTACAAAAAATTATTAACACTACTCTACATGTTATTATTTGGAACGGTGCTGTCCGTAAAGGCAGAGCCCGACCCAAATTTTCACATTTATCTGTGTTGGGGTCAGTCCAACATGGAAGGAGCGGCTAGTGTTCCGAATTCAGAGACACAAGGAGTCAGCGACCGTTTCCAACTCCTTTACTCGGGAGACAACTGCAGCAACGGCAGTGGAAGGAAGAAGGGCCAGTGGTACACCGCCACTCCACCGTTGGCCCGTTGCGACGCAGGCTTCGGCCCAGTAGACTATTTCGGTAGAACAATGGTAGAAAAACTCGACCCAAGCATCAAAGTTGGTGTTGTAGTGGTTGCAGTAGGCGGTGCAGACATCGCATTGTTTGAAAAGAACAAATACCAAAGCTACCTGCAATCGGCCGAACAGTGGTTGAAAAACATTGCCAATTCGTACGGAGGTAACCCTTACGGCCGCCTTATAGATATGGCCAAAGAGGCGCAGAAAGTTGGCGTCATCAAGGGTATTCTGGTACACCAGGGTGAAACCAACACCAACCAGTCGGACTGGCCGAACCGTTTGAACGCAGTGTACAACGAAATGTTGAAAGACCTCGGTCTGAACGCGTCAGAAGTTCCGCTGTTGGTTGGCGAAGTACGTTATTCGGGTCCATGCAGCAGCCACAACAATGTGGTCAGAAAAGTGCCAAATGTGATACCAACCGCACACGTGATTTCTGCCGACGGTTGTGAAGCCGCCAACGACCAGTACCACTTCTCGGTTGCCGGCTACAAACTGCTGGGCAAACGTTACGCAGAAACCATGCTCAAACTGCTGGGCGACAATCCGGTTCAAAAGAAAGACATCTCAGTAGCTGCTTTCGCAAAAACCGAATCAGAGCCAGGAGAGGTGGAGATAAGTGTAAAACTTGAGAACAGCGACATCAAGGACGTGAAAATATACGCCGACGACAAGGTTATCTCAACCGACAAATCGTTCGTTTGGGAGAACGTAAGCCGGGGCGAGCACCAGATATGGGCAGTAGGTTACGACAGTAACAACAAAGAATACACCTCTTCGAAAGTAACCATCACAATAATGAATCCACAGGAGCCCTACAACGGCACACCGTTCAAGATTCCAGGCAAGATAGAAGCAGAAGAATTTGACCTAGGAGGTGAGGGCAACGCCTACCACGACAACGACGAAGAGAACCGCAACGGCGGCGACCGTAAAGAAGGTATAGACATGAACAACACCGCTGTGGGTTACAACCAAGTGGGCGAATGGATGGAATATACGGTAGATGTTGCAGAAGACGGCGACTATGTTGTAGAATCGCGCGTAGCCTCAGGAGGCTCTTCAGGCCAGTTCACGCTCTATATGGACAACCAGTTCATCATACCTGGCGACGACGGCACACCGGGTGGTTTCATTGATGTGCCTAACACAGGTGACTACGATGTATTTAAAACCGTGACCACCAAGCTTAACAAGTTGACCAAAGGCAAGCACATCTTGAAACTGGAAGTTACAGGCGACTGGTTCGACATCGACTATCTGGAATTCAAACTGGCATCGCAACAGAACAACGATGATCCTAATGACAACCCGAACGACAATCCGAACGACAATCCGAACCAGAACAGCAATGAATTGTTGACAGGTGTCACCACAGGCAAGTATGTAGACATCTACGTAACCAACCGCCAAGTGTCGGTATACGCTCCAAAAAATGCGCACGCCAACCGTCCGCTTTTGATTTCATGCCACGGTATGAACCAAGACATCAAATACCAGCATGAACAAACAAAATGGGAAGAGGTGGCCGACACAGCCGACTTCATTGTAGCCTATCCGCAGTCGGTAGGCACCCAATGGGACATCAACGGCACCCAAGACACCAAATTCCTGATAGCCATCATCGACGAGTTGGCAAAGACCCACAAGATAGACCGGACCAGGGTATACTTGAGCGGTTTCTCGATGGGTGGTATGCTCACCTACCACTGTATGAATACCATACCAGACTACTTTGCAGCATTTGCTCCAATATCGGGCTACTTTGGCACAGACGTTAACGCAAAAACCCGCTCAGTACCTCTAATCCACACTCACGGAACAGGTGACGACGTAGTATACTACCAACCAACCAATGGATGGGCCGGAGCTGAAGCCGTAGTCAAGAACTGGGCGAACCACAACAACTGTAACACAGCAAATCCGGCAACAAAGAAGATTGACTGTGCGACACAAACCATCTATAGTGGCGGCGACTGCGAGGCAGACGTAGTATTGGCAACCGTACCAAACAGAGGCCACATACCAGCCAACGACTGCTACCACACCTCACGCGAGATATGGAGATTCGTCAGCCAGTACTCTACCGCTTGCGGCAAGAAGAAAGCAGACCTCAGCGTTTCAGCGACTGTAGTCGAGGAAGTTGCGCCAGGGAAAGTAGACGTATCGGTAAAGGTAGTAAACGCCGACATTACCAAGTTCGACCTCTATGTGGATGGTAAAGTTGTGGCAAACGGCAAGAACAGCTACACAGCAGACGGACTTGAAGCCGGCAAGCACAGCATTTGGGCTGTTGGCTACGACAAGAATAACAAAGAATTCACATCAAACACCGTAGAGGTAGAAATACACATTCCACAGACCCCTTTCAACGGAATTGCATCGGCAATACCAGGAAAAATTGAGGCTGAAGAGTTCGACCTCGGAGGTGAGGGTTATGCCTACCACGACAACGACGAGGAGAACCGCAATGGCGGCAACCGCAACGAAGGTGTAGACATGAGCAACACCGCCATTGGTTACACCCAGAAAGGCGAATGGTTGGAATACACCGTATTTGTGGCTGAAAAAGGCACCTACGAACTGCAAGCAAACGTAGCTTCTGGAACCAGCAACTCTTCGTACAAGTTCTACATCGACGACAAGTCCATCACCAAAGATGTTACCGTGCCGAACACCGGAGACTGGGAGACTTTCGAATTAGTTAAGACGGAAGTAAGCCTGCCATACGGCGAACACGTGCTGAAGCTTGAAGTAACCGGCGACTACTTCGACATGGACTATATGAACTTCGTGCTGAAAGAGTCGACAGGCACAGTGTTGACGTCATCCTCAGAAAATGCACTTAACGGTGTATACGAAGTATATAACACCCTTGGCTGCCGTTTAAACAACGTGACAGTTGTAAATGGCAAACTCAACTTGAAGAACGGTGTTTACATTTTGAAGGACACTACCACAAACCAAGTGACCAAGATTGTTGTGACAAACAAGTAACATCTGATATTTTCAAACATTAGAAGAAGGCACTCCGAAATTCGGGGTGCCTTCCTTTTTTAGTGATTTATGCGACAACGGGTTAGAGACGGAACTCTATAGTGTACACAACAGAAAAAAAATCATAACGGGAAACGCATTCTTTCAGTTTCAACAATTTGGTGTATATTTACAACCTGAAATCTACGAACTGAACGGAATTTTACGAACAGGTCAGTAAGGCGTATTAAAGAATTTAACGATTAATCCGTTCCGTTAGTTGGCGTAAGTAACGCACTTCAGAACGGATTCCCAATAAAAAAAGCCATGAAGAAACACTCGAAAACAATACTATTAACGGTGATGCTGCAGGCAACGTTCATTTTCTGTGGGGAAACAGCGGAATTACCACAAGACAGCATAGCAGAAATAGTCGAAAGAGCCGCAAAGATACTCAAAGAAGAGGAAGAAAAGAGCCTAAACACCCCCGAGGGGGAAAAACAACAGTTTGACACAGGTAACGATGACAATGTTCTAAGAAAAGAAGTGCCTAAAGGAGTTCGTTTCGAAGTGGATAATGTAAAAATTGCGGAAGATTATTTAGGAGAAGAAGAAATAGAAGAAATACAAAACGCATTGGAAAGAGGGACCTATTTTATACCACAAGAGCATAGAACAGAACAACTTGTGTATACAAGACATTGCAATCTGCCCAATGCCGTGATGCAGGCTTATAAAGACCATCGCCCCCTAGCGTTATCTCCAGACGAGATATGGCTGACTATCTGTCAGGGCATGTCCATACACATTAACGAAAACTTCAAGCGCCTAAAGCATAAAATCTACAAGGGAAAGGTTTCCCAACAACTAACCGTCGAGAACAATAAGCTAGGCTTATACGACCCGGCATGGCAGGAACTGGTTGACAGCATGGCAACAAAAACCTCAAACTTTACAGGGACCCTGTTTTACGAAGCATTTGTGCCCCAATTCAGTACCACAACCCCGACCATAAAGACAGCCTACCAGATAACACTGCTCGGTGCGCAGCAGAAAGCATTCGACTATGTGGCAATTACAGCGTGCGGCATTCCTTACATCACCCTACTAGGGACAACAGAAGATTGGAAACTAATCAAGACAAAGTTATCGATACTCGACCAATTAGGCATGAAAAAATGGAAGGCCAGTCTCGAACCCATCATAGACCAGTTTATCAGCGCATCGGAAGGGAAAGTCGACGCCGATTTCTGGCAAAACATCTACAAAGACAAAAGAGATGAGTACGACGCATATGCCATTTCCGGATGGATTCACAAATTGTATCCCTACATCATAGATATCTACTACAAGAAGAACCTTGAGCAACGTTACAAGCCAAATCCTTTTTTAGACAAAAAGTTAAAATCGGGCGACTATTTAACCAGTAACCGATTTCCCAACGGCACCACAAAAGTGCCTATAACATGGAAGAACCTACGGGAAAATGAGACAAAAGAGCTATGGTTCGTCAGTGGGTTTATGGGGTTAAAACAGTATAAAGACAAAACACTGGAACCCTTCATTTCATGGGCAATCTATACAGAATACCCAGAATGAGAGAGGAAGCCCGTCGTTTCAAAATTTGTTTTTTACCATACATAGCTCTAATTTTGCATAAAAGAACGCCACACCTGGAAAAGGCAGGCGAAAACTAAAAAAAGACAGACAGAAAATGAGACAACAGATGGTACGTTGGCGCCGATTCAGCGGCAGTACATTGGGCGTTTTCCGTAGTCTGCACAAGGAAGTGACCGTGGGAGTCCTGAGTCTGGCAATGTTGGCCAGTTTCGACGTAAAGGCCCAAAGCCACGAAAGCGAGCCGGCAGAACGGCATAACGAACCCAGAGCAGACGATTTGGAAGAAGCCGTGATGGACAGCGTTGAGATAGACCAAAACCTGACGCCACAGATTGAAAGTAAAGAGACTGGAAAACCGTCCTCAGTTATTTACGGAAAACTAACCGACCGTGAGGGCCGGTGCATACACTATCATTCTGTTTTGGACGTAATAGCGAACAAATGCGCTAAATGTAGAAAATTCTATTCCTGTTACAAGTGCCACAACGAGAAAGAAGACCACGACTTCGGGCCAGTTCCCGCAGATGAGGCATCCTCTGTGATGTGTGGAGTTTGTGGGCACCAATTCTCTTATTCCGAATACGAGCAAATGGGCGGAGCGTGCGAGAAATGCGGAGCGCGCTTCAATCCGCGGTGTTCCTTGCACAAGTGCATCTACTCGGAAAAATCAAAAGTCAAAAGCATACAGAACAAACAAGAAAAGGAGCCAGCCAGAGACTAAGAATTCTGGCCGGGTCCGTCATTCATTTATTCACTTAATTATTTTATAATGGAACAGAACATTGTTCGATGGAGCCGTTTTACGGACACCCCTTACGGGGCCTTCCGCAGTCTGCACAAGCAGGTAACAATTGGCGTGCTAAGCATAGCCATGCTAGGCAGTTTCGAGGCGAAAGCCAAGACCACAGCCGACACCACGCTTACGACCGACCAGGCGGAAGTAACCGAGTTAGAAGAGGTGAGCGTAACAACGAGCCGTGCGCCACTCACCGAAAGGCAAGCGGCACGAATGGTAACTGTGCTGACCGCAAAAGACATAGAGCATGCGGCAGTGCATAGTATAAACGACCTTTTGAAATATGCGGTCGGAGCCGATGTTCGCCAACGGGGCGAGATGGGCATACAGACCGACATATCGCTCCGAGGAGGGACTTTCGCACAAATCACCCTACTGCTGAACGGAGTAGACATCAATTCGCCCCAAAGCGGACACTTGTCGGCAGACTTTCCGGTAACGATGGACGACATTGAGCGCATAGAAGTGTTGGAAGGTCCGGCAGCAAGGTTGTTCGGCACCTCGGCATTCAGCGGAGCGGTCAATATAGTGACTAAAATGGCAGAGAAGAGCAACGTCGCCGGCCATGTCTTCGGAGGGCAATACGGCCTCGGGGGAGGAGACGCCCACATCAACATCAGCAACGGAAAAGTCAGCCAGCAACTTTCAGGCGGCTATGACCGCTGCGACGGAGCCGTCACCAACAGCCAGTTTTACCAAGGCAAAACGTTCTACCAAGGGCGCTACACAGGTCAGGAATCGGACGTAAACTGGCATTTAGGCTACAGCCGCCAACAATATGGAGCAAACACCTTTTACAGTGCAGCCTATCCGAACCAATGGGAAGAGACGGAGCGTTGGATGGCAGGCGTAAGACTAGAGAGCAAGGGCAAACTTCACCTATCGCCCACCCTTTACTGGAACCGCAACTACGACCACTACCAACTGACACGAAACAGCAACAAAGGAGAGAACCACCACCGCAGCGACGTATACGGAGTAAACTTGAATAGTTGGTGGGAATGGGCTCTCGGAAAAACCAGTATTGGCGCAGAAATGAGGAACGAAGGAATTCTGAGTACCAATCTGGGGCGGCCCATGGCCGATGCAAACGAATATGTAAAGGCACATGGCACGCAAAAAGGAGACTCGATCCAATACAACAAACGCGACAACCGGACAAACTTGTCGTATTACCTTGAGCACGACCTCTTATTTAACAAAGTAACGGTATCGTTGGGACTATTGGCCAACTTGAACACCGCCCTCGACGATAAAATCCGGCTTTATCCGGGAATAGACGTCAGCTACCGACCAACAGAAAGCTGGAAGTTGACAGCGTCATTCAACCAAGCCCTCCGCATGCCGACCTTCACCGACCTGTATTACAAGAGTCCGAGCCAAGAAGGGAATGTAGGATTGAAGCCCGAAAAAGTAACAGCCGTGAATTTGAATGCGCGCTACCGGTCCAACCCGATAGAGGTGCAATTGAACGGCTATTACACTTACGGAACCGATATGATAGACTGGGTAATGTATAACGACAGCGACATCTACCATTCGGCCAATTTCGAATTAGCCAATATGGGAATAGAGGCAAACGTAGGCATTAACTTCCGCAACTGGTTGGGAGAGAAATGCCCACTCCGGAAGTTCAGCGCCGGCTACGCCTATATCTACCAGGACCGCAAAGACGACGTAAGGGTATACAAGTCGAACTATGCGTTAGAATACCTTCGAAACAAGGTAGTACTGAGTCTGGACAGCCGTATAGTCGGCAAACTGAACGGCAGTGTCACTTACCGCTACTGCGACCGTATGGGGAATTATATAAAATACGATGCCAACCATAAAAGCACCGGCGAGCTGACAGCCTATAAACCATATGGCATAACAGACCTCAGAATATCGTGGGACGACAAGCACTACACCATATACGCCGAAGCGTCGAACCTATTCGACCAAACCTATTACGATTTGGGAAACATAGAGCAACCCGGAATATGGGTAAAAGGAGGCGTGAAAGTCAACTTCGAGCTATTCGGGAAAAAACAGTAGTCCCCCCCAAAAAAGGCATTAAGCAGTATCCGCGTTTTCGTTAGAAGACGCGGATTTTTATTTCCAAGCCAAGCTTAATGGAAGCCAACTCAAACAGAATGAGTAATTTATAAAGTAACAGGGAAACCGGGGTTTAGGACAAAGCTAACAAAGGCCAGAGAACTTGGACAAAATTAGCAAACAGCAGGAAACAGGGTGAAATAAAAGTACAGAACCGTAAAAATGGCAGAAATGTCCTACATTCGGTCAAAAAAATCCTTACAGGCAAAGAGACGAAAACATATTTTTGTCGCAGAAAAACACATAAAGTAATGTTGCAAAATCAAAGTGGGCAAAAACTCACGGAGGTTTCTAAAAAGATTCGAACATGAAAAAACTCAAGAAAATCGTACCAGGAGCGCTGTTCTTAACAGCCCTGATGGCGGCAAGCAACCTGCAAGCAGCAGATCCTTGTAGCCAAACTACTCAATTGAGCGGTGGTACAACAATTAACAACCAAAACAAGACAGGCAATACCTCGACTGGTTACCAGTATGAGATATGGCGTGACGGAAATGGCGGTTCATTAACATTGTACCCAAAAGACGCATGCTTCAAGGCCGAATGGAACAACGCGGGCGACTATCTTGGCCGTGTTGGTAAAACATTCAACAACCCAGCATGGAACAACTTAGGTGGCGACCTCGTAGCCGAATACGCTTATAAGAAGAGCGGAAACGACGGCGGCACTTACTCTTACATCGGTGTTTACGGTTGGATGGACAGCCCACAGATTGAATACTACGTAGTAGACGACTGGTTGCACGACAGAGGCAATCCGGGCGGTTCATATATGGGTAAGAACTACGGCACCATTACAGTAGACGGCGATGAATATGTGGTATGGTCAGGACAACGTACAGGCGCATCGAAGTGGGGAAACTCTACCTTCACCCAGATTTTCAGCGTACGTAAGACCCGCCGCCAGTGCGGTACCATTAACGTATCGGAACACTTCAGACAGTGGGCCAAGTTAGGCTTGAACCTCGGCAAGTTGATGGAAGCCCAGATTTTGGCTGAATCAGGTGGTGGTCAGGGGTATGTTGATTTCACTTATGCTACTGTAAATATTGAAAAGGAAGGTTATTCAAACAACCAGAATAACAACAACAACCAGAACAATAACAACAACAATAACCAGAATAACAATAACAACAACCAGAACAATAACAACAACAATAACCAGACCGAAACCATTGACCCTTGTTCAAAGAAGGACAAGTACTCAGGCGGTACAAAAGTCACCAAGAACGGAATCAATAACATCGGCAACGGTTACAACTACGAGTTGTGGAGAGAGCACGATGGCCAGGGTTCAATGACCTACTTCGGAGGCGATGCAGACTGCGCATTCAAGGCAGAATGGGGCAACTCGGGCGACTATCTGGCACGTGTTGGTTACTACGATGGAGGTGCAACCAAGAAATATACAGATCTCGGCGACATCACAGCTGACTATAACTACACAAAGACAGGTAACGCAGGCGGTTATTCGTACATAGGCGTATACGGATGGACAAAGAGTCCAATGATTGAGTATTACATTGTAGATGACTCATATAATGGTATGGGTACCCCTTATGGCGCAAACCAGATTGGCTCATACACAGTTGACGGAGCAACCTACAAACTCTACAAAGGTATGCGCTACAATGCACCAAACATAACGGGAACAAACGCCGACTTCCCACAGATTTTCGCTGTACGTTCATCAGCTCGCACTTGCGGACACATTTCAGTAAGCGAACACTTTAAGAACTGGGAGAAGAACGGTGTATCACTCGGAGGCATATACGACTGCAAGATTGTATGTGAGGCCGGAGGCGGACAAGGTTCAATTGAATACACCTACGCGACAATGTCGTGGAAAGGCCAGAGTGGCCATGGAGGAGGCAGTACACCACCAGTTATTGAAGATCAGGCACCTTATAAGGGTGTAATTGACATTCCTGGCACAGTGGAAGCAGAAAACTATGACAAGGGAGGTCCAGAAGTATCTTTCTATGACACCGACAACATCAACGAAGGTGAAGAATACCGTGAAGATGGTGTTGATATTGTATCAGTAGGAAACGGTTACGCAGTTGGTTACACAACCGATGCCGAATGGTTGGAATACTCTGTTAATGTAAAAGAAGCTGGCGAATACAACGTTGAGGCATACGCTTCTAACGGAAACGGAGGTATTGACATTGACCTCTATATAGACAACAAGAAAGTGGCTTCACTTTCAGGTTCATCTACTGGCAAGTGGGAAACCTACGAAAAGATTAAAGGCAAGACCAGCAATCTGACCGCAGGCGAGCACATCTTGAAGATAAAATTTGCAAGCAGCTACAACAATCTCGACTACATCAAGTTCACTTTGGCAGGTAGCGACCCAGACGATCCAGATGATCCAGATGATCCGGATGATCCAGATCCAGTAAAACCTGGTAACGGAGCATTCTTCGACGAGAACGGAGCTTACTTTGGCCCTACTTGTGAGGAGAACGGCAAGAACGGAACCGGAGCATTCTACACTGGCGACTACACCAGCCCATTCGCAACCGTTTTGGGCAAGAGCGAATCTGACATCCAGAAGAAGCTCGACCAACTTTGGGACCACTACTTCAAAGGTAGCAACAAGGTATACTACGACAAGGGTAACGAGGCCTACATCCTCGATACCGGTAACAACGATGTCCGCTCTGAGGGTATGTCTTACGGTATGATGATCTGCGTACAGACTAACCACAAGGAAGAGTTCGACAAGCTTTGGGCATTCGCCAAGAACCACATGTGGCACAAGAGCGGCCAGTGGGATGGCTACTTCGCATGGCAGTGCGGCACCGATGGTTCACAGAAAGACC
>DGTD01000054.1 GCA_002396385.1 Bacteroidales bacterium UBA4345 | reverse complement strand
AACTTTTACCGGACAGCAATAATATTTAATTGTGATTATCGCTTTGATAAGTAAATAAATTTCGTGAATTTAATGAACAAAACAATAAAGAAATGAAAAATTATCCGACCGATCTCTCCGATAATCCATGAAAAATTAAATATAATTTTTGGGTTGTGCAAGAACGTAAGCGTAAATATCTGGTCAGAACAATTATGAATTCGATCAATTATCTTCGGAAAACAGCACATAAAAAAAAGGCTATATCTTCCGATACAGCCCCTTTTCTCCTTATTTGAGGTGTGTTTTATTTCTTGTGTTCTTTAATCCAGTTCTTGGCGTTTACAAACGCTTCAATCCATGGTGTAACCTCGTCTTCGTGTACACGGTCTACTGGGTAGTAGGCGCACTGCCAAGGGAAGATGGCACGTTCTGGGTGAGGCATCATTGCCAAATGACGGCCGTCGCGGCTGGCGATTGCAGCTGTCGAGAACATTGAGCCGTTCGGATTGGCTGGATAGCTGTCGTAATTGAACTTGGCTACCACCTTGTACTTGCTCTCGTCGTTTTCTGGAAACCAGAATTTTCCTTCTCCGTGGGCTACCCATACACCTAGTTTGGTGCCGCTCAGGCTCTTCAACATCACACTGTCGTTCTCTGGTATGGTCAGACCAACGAAGGTTGACTCGAACTTGTGCGAGTTGTTGTGGAGCATCTTTGGCTTAACTGCGTCTTCTGGGTAAATCAGACCCAATTCTACCATCAGCTGGCAACCGTTACAGATACCGAGGCTGAGGGTGTCTGGGCGTGAGTAGAAGCGGTCGAGGGCTGCTTTCGCTTTCTCGTTGTAAAGGAAGCCGCCTGCCCAACCCTTTGCCGAACCCAATACGTCGCTGTTCGAGAATCCACCGCAGAAGACGATGAAGTTCACGTCGTCGAGGGTCTCGCGGCCTGTGGCCAAGTCGGTCATATGTACGTCTTTCACATCGAAACCGGCCAACCACATGGTGTAGGCCATTTCGCGTTCTCCGTTTGTTCCTTTGTCGCGGATGATGGCTGCCTTGATGCCCGAACGGGTCTTGCGGTCAGCGTTCAATCCCAACTTGCTGAGTTTTCCACTGAAACTGTCGTTGAAGTGGTAGATGAGCGGTTGGCTCTTGTAGTTTTCAAAGCGCTCTTTGGCACATTCTTCTCCGCTCTGTTTTCTGTCGAGCAAATAAGACGACTTGAACCAGGTGTCGCGTAACGAGTCGATGTGGAATGTGAGGTGCTTGTCGTCTTTGGCGATGCGGAGCTCGCGGTCTACAATTGGTTTACCGAGTTTGGCAAATCCGATGCCTGCAGTTTGAAGCGTCTTTTCTACTAGTGCGCAGTCTTTTACCTGGATAATCACACCTGGGTTTTCTGCGAACAGGATTTTAGCCAACTCTGGCTCTGGTACATCTTTCAGCTGGATGTTCAAACCTCCGTTCGTATTTCCGAAACACATTTCAAGCAGGGTGACTATCATACCTCCGGCGCTGATGTCGTGACCGGCAAGGATGAGACCTTCCTTTATCATCTCTTGAATGGTGTTGAAGGCGTCTTGGAAGTATTCCGGATTCTTTACAGTTGGAACCTCAGAACCAATCTTGCCTAACGATTGCGCCAATGCGCTTCCACCGAGTTTCAATGCGTCGAACGAGAAGTCGACGTGGTAGAGGGTGGTGTTGCTGTCGGGTACGATAACTGGACTGACAATGTTGCGTACGTCGCTTACCTGGCCGGCAGCGGTGATGATGACGGTGCCTGGGGCTAACACTTTGTCTTCTCCGTATTTCTGGGTCATCGAGAGCGAGTCTTTTCCTGTTGGAATGTTGATGCCCAGATCAATAGCAAAATCACTGCAGGCTTCTACGGCCTCATAAAGTCGGGCGTCTTCGCCTTCGTTCTTGCATGGCCACATCCAGTTGGCACTCAGTGAGATGCTTTCAAGGCCTTCTTCAAGTGGTGCCCACACAATGTTGGTAAGCGCTTCTGCTATACTCATTACCGAGCCTGCGGCTGGGTCTACCATGGCCACTAGCGGTGCATGGCCGAGTGAGGTGGCAATACCTTTCTTGCCTCTGAAGTCGAGTGCTACTGCACCCAAGTCGTTCAGTGGCAACTGTATTTCACCTGCACACTGCTGCTTGGCAATCTTACCCGTTACTGAACGGTCTACCTTGTTTGTCAACCAGTCTTTGCAGGCAACCGCTTCCAACTGGAGCACATTGTTGAGGTATTCCTCTATTTTGCTGTCGTTGGTCTGGATGTCACTATAAGTTGTTTTTACAGTCTTGTCGGTGATGACAGTGTGAGGCGGACGGCCAATCATATCCTGCATCTGGAGGTCGATTGGTTTTTCACCGTTTTTGCGTTCGAATACAAACTGGTGGTCGCCAGTTGTCTCGCCAACCACATACATTGGGGCGCGTTCGCGGTCTGCTATCTTTTTAACCAGGTCAATGTCCTTCTCTTGGAGGAGGAAGCCCATTCTTTCCTGGCTTTCGTTGCCGATAATCTCTTTTGCCGATAGGGTAGGGTCGCCTATAGGTAGGGCATCCATATCTATCTTGCCGCCAGTGGTCTCTACCAGTTCCGACAGGCAGTTCAAGTGTCCGCCTGCTCCGTGGTCGTGAATAGAGATGATTGGGTTGTTGTCGCTTTCTGCCAGTGTTCTGATGACGTTGGCCACACGCTTCTGCATTTCTGGGTTGGCACGCTGTACGGCGTTCAACTCAATAGCATTGGCATATTGGCCGGTGTTTACAGAGCTGACTGCACCACCACCCATGCCGATGCGGTAGTTGTCGCCACCGCTTACTACCACTTTCTCGCCTGGCTGTGCTTCGCCCTTCATTGCGTCGCGTTTGTTGGCAAAACCAACTCCGCCGGCCAGCATTATAACCTTGTCGTAGGCGAATTTCTGTGAATTCTCCTGGTGCTCAAATGTAAGCAGGGAGCCACAGATAATTGGTTGGCCGAACTTGTTGCCGAAGTCGCTTGCTCCGTTCGATGCCTTGATGAGGATTTCTTCTGGAGTCTGGTACAGCCATTTGCGCTCTTCCATGTTCTGTTCCCATACGCGGCCGCCTACTGTGCGCGGATACGAGGTCATGTATACGGCTGTTCCTGCTATTGGAAGACTGGCTTTCCCTCCGCCCAAACGGTCTCTGATTTCTCCTCCGGTTCCGGTGGCTGCTCCGTTGAACGGCTCCACTGTGGTTGGGAAGTTGTGGGTTTCCGCCTTCAGCGATATGACCGATTCTATATTTTTAACTTCGAAAAAGTCTGGTTTGTCGCCACTTGCTGGGGCAAACTGCTCAATTACCGGACCCGTCTTGAAGGCTACATTGTCGGTGTAGGCCGATACCAGGTCGTTAGGGTTCTCTTTTGATGTCTTTTTGATCAGACTGAACAGTGAACTCTCTTTCTTGACTCCGTCAATGATGAACTCGCCGCCGAAAATCTTGTGGCGGCAGTGTTCTGAATTGACTTGGCTGAAACCGAAAACCTCGCTGTCGGTCAGCTTTCGGCCCAACTTCTCTTCTATGCTCTTTAAATATTCAATTTCTGCGGGGCTCAATGCCAAACCTTCGCTTTGGTTGTAGGCCTCGATGTCGTCAATGTAGACAATGGCGTCGGGCTGCTTGTCTATCGTGAATATGCTTTGGTCCAATCCATTGTAGATTCTTTGCAGCATCTTGTCGTGGGCGCTGTCCGAGCCTTTCGCTGCAAAGTATTCTTCAATACGTAAAATGCCTTCTATACCCATGTTTTGGGTAATTTCAACAGCGTTTGTACTCCATGGGGTGATCATTTCCCGGCGTGGCCCTATATACCAGCCTTGCATTTCTTTGGCTTCAGTGTATTTAGCACCACTGAATAACCAGGTGAGCTTCTCGATGTCTTCTGCACTCAATGCCTTGGTTGTGCCTACTGCAAGAACCGTGGCATTTTCTTTCTGGAAGAATGAAATCATAAAATGGTTGTTTGTTTGTTATTTCCTGTGTCAGGATTTTTTTAATTTGCAAATTTACGAAAGATGCGACATGGAAACAAATATTTGCATCCCGCTTTACCGCTCTAATGCCTTACCCTGCGATTGCCACTGCAAGATGCCTCCGTAAAGGTTCGTCACTTTGTAGCCTTCGTTTGCGAGTTGGTAGGCGAATGCCGAACTCCTTCTGCCACTTCGGCAGTATATTGCCACGTGTTTGTTCTTGTTCAGAAGGTCTACAGCTTTTGCTACATGGTCGGGGTCTTTGAAATCGAGCAGAACAGCGCCTTTTATGTGCCCCTCTTTAAATTCGGCTTTTGTCCTACAATCAACCAATATAATAGTGTCCGATGCAATCAGTTGCTCGAAGCCTGGTGCGTCTAAGTCTCTATAGTTTTTTTGCGCATTTGCTGATGCTATTCCTAATAACAATGTTATAAGAATTGTAAATGTCTTTTTCATGGTTACAATGTTAGTTTTATTATTCCCTCAAATATATTGTCTTTGAACAAATTATCCAATAATTTTTGAATAAACGGAATTGAATGGGACGAAAAAAAGGAGCATCTTTTTCAGATGCTCCCGTTTTTTTGGCTTATTCAGTTAAAATTAACCGTTAACCTTTGCCATGTGTGCGATCAACTCGAGAACCTTGTTAGAGTAACCGATCTCGTTGTCGTACCATGATACAACCTTAACGAAGGTGTCGGTCAAGTATACACCGGCATTTGCGTCGAAGATTGAAGTTCTGGTGTCACCGAGGAAGTCAGATGATACAACTGCATCTTCAGTGTAACCAAGAACACCCTTCAATTCGCCTTCTGAAGCTTCCTTCATTGCCTTGCAGATGTCTTCCTTAGTTGCAGACTTTGCCAAGTTTACAGTCAAGTCAACTACTGATACGTCCAAAGTAGGAACACGCATTGAGATACCAGTCAACTTGCCGTTCAATTCAGGAATAACCTTACCTACAGCCTTAGCAGCACCAGTTGATGAAGGGATGATGTTGCCAGCAGCTGCACGGCCACCGCGCCAGTCCTTCAATGATGGACCGTCTACAGTCTTCTGAGTTGCAGTTGTTGAGTGAACGGTAGTCATCAAACCGTTAACGATACCGAACTTGTCGTTCAATACTTTTGCGATTGGAGCCAAACAGTTAGTTGTGCAAGATGCGTTTGATACGAACTGTGTGCCCTTTACATACTTGTCGAAGTTTACACCGCATACGAACATTGGAGTGTCGTCCTTTGAAGGTGCTGACATTACAACGTACTTGGCACCTGCCTTAAGGTGAGCTTCTGCCTTGTCCTTTGACAAGAACAAACCAGTTGATTCAACTACATATTCTGCGCCTACTGCATCCCACTTCAAATCTGCTGGGTTTCTTTCTGCGGTTACGCGGATTTCCTTACCGTTAACGATGAGCTTACCACCGTTTACGTTACCTTCTGCGTCCTTGTTGTCGATACCTTCGATTGAACCTTCGAACTGACCGTGCATAGTGTCATACTTCAACATGTATGCCAAGTATGATGCAGGGCAAAGGTCATTAATACCTACGATTTCGATGTCAGAACGATTCTGAGCAGCACGGAATACGAAACGACCGATACGGCCAAATCCGTTAATACCAACTTTTGTTGCCATTGTTTGTAAATAATTTTTTATTAATAAAAAAGTGACTTTTTGTCTTTTTTTTTGATTCTTGAAAACGGTTGACTATGCGTTATTCACGTTCTGTTGCGCAGAACTGTTATGGCCATAACTATGCTTAAAGCAGTCGCACGATGACTTGCATCCTGAAACTGTTATTACTGTTAATGCCAATAGAATTATTTTTACCGCTTTCTTCATCTGGTTATTATACTTTATCTACGTTTTCTACGTTGATAACTTCTCCATAGTTGCGCTGTGTGCCTCCATAACCAGGACAGGTTGAAGACTTGCATGCACTAAATAAAGCGGCTGCGAGAGCTACTACAATAGTAAGTTTTATGGCTTTCATCGTATATAAGTTTAATTTTATTCGCGTTTTGTTACCACAAAAATAATCATTTATTTTCTTTTAAGTATAAGTTGCCCGATTTTTTATTCGCTTTTTCTTTTTTCGGCCTTCTTGCACTTGCTCTTGTATCGCCATATCCACGATACTATTAGTGATAACTCTATCAGTATGGCGGGTAGGGCTGCTGTGTTGTATTGTTGTAGACCACTACAGACCGTTGCTAGCGATTTGCTTAATATAAAGTATATAATGGCCAGCACACAGCCTGCCCCTGATATCATCATAAGTGTGTTCTCTAACTTTTTGGCTCTCTTTACGTAGGTTAGAATGCCTATTACAAATAATAGCGGGTTCATCCATAGCAGGTTGAGGTTCGGACTTACAAATTCATGTACCGACAGGCAGCTTACATAGAAAATTACGATGCCAAACAATCCGGTCAGCGTGAAAAACAGCAGATAGGCCCAACGGTCATCTTTGCCTGTCGCTATGTGGAATAGCACGTGCAACAATGCAAATAAGAAGCCTGTCCAGAATACCACTAGTGGGTTTAGCACGTTTGTCCATTCTGTTTTCTTTTCTATTTTCTGTTTTTCCAGTAGTTGGTGGGTGCGTTTTACTAAGGGACGCATTTGGTTGCCTTTCTGTATCGATAATAGTCCCAACTCTTCTTTCAAAAACATGGGTAGGAATAGCTCGTCCCACTCTGTTATTGGCTTGTCTGTGGGTTGGCCCAGGCACATGTCTATGCCGAAACGGTACCATGGCGAGGTGGGCAGTATCTCGTAGATGAGGTCACGGTAGCTCTTGTTCGTTCCGTTTCTCTTTTTGAACAGTCTCGAGTAGGTGTACCCTTTCTCGCCTCCCCTGGCATATACTAGTTTGCCGTTTATGCATTCCCTGATTAGCGTTCTTGGCCTGGTGGCACAGTTGTCGCTGAAGTATTTGTAACGGTATACCCTGTTTTCCGGACGGTAGTTCTCTATCAGTGCGTTATAAAGCTTTTCTTTCTCTTGCTGTGTCAGGTTCAGTTCTTGTTCGTAATAGTCGGCGTTCTTTTCGATGGTTTCCTCTATCGAACGGCGCATACTCGAACGGCCTAGCCTGTAGTCGGTTTGCCCGCTCACGAAACGGCTTACAAACGATAGGGGCTTGCCGAACGAGAATATTCCGTAGTTGTATATAATGTCTAAACCTGTTTGGGGGTCTTTTACCCTGATGGCTGTGTGGCCCCATGCTGTGAATATGGCCATTTTGCTCGGTCCGCTGGTTAGAAGGCTGATTGTCGCTTCTTCCGAAATGGGTATTGCCAATGGGTCCTCTTGTCCGTAGGCACTTATGGAGGTAAATAATGTGAGTAGTATTGTTATGAGTCTTTTTGTCATTTCCCCGATTTTTCTGGTTTTTGCTTTTCTGAACTATCTACGAATGTACCTGTTTATGGAGGTCCTTTGGGTCCCGGTGTCGTTGGTTTGCCGTATTTGAGGCACGATACAATTGTAATTTTATTGGTCGAATGCTTTCAAGTGTTGCCACAACTTTTGTACGGGTAGACCCATTATGTTGTAGTAACTGCCCTCAATATGTTCTATGCCAACATAGCCTATCCATTCTTGGATGCCATAGGCCCCGGCTTTGTCAAGGGGTTTGTATTTTCCCACATAGTGTTCTATTTCTTCGTGTGGAAGGTTGGCAAACTTTACGGTCGATTCCACAAAAAAAGCGTCTTCTTTCTCTTTCGTGCGTATGCAAACACCTGTATACACTTGGTGGGTGCCGCCGCTTAAAAAGCTTATCATTGCCTTTGCTTCTTCTTCTGTTTTGGGCTTGCCCAGCACTTTGCCGTCTTTCCATACAATGGTGTCGGCTGTGATGAGTAGGTCGTTTGCCTGCATGTCTTCGAGATAGGCGGCCGCCTTCTCTTTGGCTATGTAGAGTGGTATTTCTCCGCCTTGCAGTTCCTCGGGATACGTTTCACTAATTCCTTTTTTGATGATTACGTCAAAATCCAACTCTAGGCCGCGAAGTAATTCCTGTCTTCTCGGAGACCCTGAGGCGAGTATTATGTGGTATTGTTCCAGCATTGTTTCTTTTCTTTCCCCAAAAGTAATCATTTATTAAATATGAAGCCTTATTTTTCCTGGCTATGGATACAAAAAAAGCGGGGTCGTCTTTTCCCCCGCTTTGTTGTCATTAGGTCGAAGCGAATGTTTTACGCACTTCTATCCGGTATAGGATGTAGGTGGTACAGAAGTAGATGCCTGTTTGTATCCACAGTCCAATAATGTAGGGACTGGCGTCGGCCACACTGCTGCCTGTTGAATTGAGGGCTAGGAATCCCTTTATACCGAAAGTCGATGGAAGTATCTTTACCATTGTCTGCCATCCGGTACTCATAGCTGCCCAAGGCCAGCTCATACCCGAGGCGAATAAGAATATTACCGAGGTGAATACGAATACCACAAATGCGGCTTCACGCTCCTTTATCAGTAACGAAAGGGTCATAGCGAAGAATACGCATGCTAGAACATAGGGTACGATTAGCGATAGCGAGTCGGTAAAGCGCATCAGTTGGGGCAGGCCGAATATATGGGGAACTCCCATAAACAGGAATATAGCGGCCAGCAGCCATATCATAGTGTAGCAGGCACTTTTGCCGCATATGTTGCGAAGCGTGCCCCGGCAGTAGTCGTGTCCAGGTATAAGGCGTCTATTACCGTTCTTGTCGCGCATGGTTCCAGCTGCCATACCGACGCCCAACAGCAACATCTGTTGAACTATCAGCACCAATACGCCGGGCACTAGGTAGCTGGCATAGCCGTTTTGTGTATTGAATAGTGCTATGTTGTTATACTTCAGTGGTGTGGCTGTTAATTCTTGCTCTCGTGCGGTTTTCTCGGCTACGGTCTGGGTCTGTATGTCGGCATTAGTTTTGAGCGATGTTGAAGTTACCCCAAGCAGTAATGACTTGTAGTACATCAGACTGGTCATGTCGCAATACAAGTGGACGCAGGTCTGTTTCGATCTTACAATATCTTTGTGGAAGTCCTTCGGTATTTCCATTATGCCATATGCGTCGCGTTCGGCTATCGCTTTCCTTGCCTCTTCCAAACTCACGCACTTTCCCGCTACTTTCACCTCTTTTGTCGCGTCTACCATACGGGTGAACTCGCGGCTGAATTGGCTGTTGTCGTGATCCACGACAACAACTGGCACATCGGGCGTCTCTTCTTTGTTGTAAAGGTACGAGTAGAGGATAGGGTAGAAGAGGGGGGCTATAATGAAGAACATAAGCGTGCCCGGATCTTTCACACATAGGGCCACTTCGTCTATCCAAATCTGCACTATGCCCGAGAATCCTTCTTTTATCTTTGCCTGTATGTTCGCTTTGTCTAATGACATATTTCTTTTCTTTTTTGTTGCGCTATGGCTCGTATACCATTGCTTCATATATCTTCTTTATGCGCGGCATTACCAACAATGGTAGCAAACCGAATAAAGCCATACCTACCAGGTAGTGCCAGCTGTAGTACCAACCGAAACCGTTGAGCGCTTGCTCACTGTAGATAAGGAAGTATTGGCGTATCGGACATACGTAAGGCCATGCCTGGAATATCTGTGGAAAGGCGCTTACGGGAAATGTGAATCCCGATAACGATAATCCTAACACTGAATATATTGATGCAATACTTAACGACAATCGCATAATTGGGAATAAACCATATAGGAAGATGGCTACACACTGGTTCGCTATCACCATTAGGCACGATGTGAGGTTCATTGCTGCCAGTCCACAATGGCACGGAAAACCCAGTATGCCGAACATTACGCTGTTCATTGCCATACACACAATGCAGAATATCACCGTCATTGGTAGCAGCTTGGCTGCCATTGCCAGCATTATGTTGCCGTCGGCCAGTCGGAGGAGTTGGCGGCTGAGTCCGTATTTCACTTCCATACCTAATACATAAAGTGTCAGTAACACAACCAATATGTTATAGATGCCTGGCAGTAAGACGGGGCAGAGGTACACTGCGTAATTTGTGTTGTGGTTTGAAATGGCATGGGTGTCTACGCTTATGGGTTGTAGCAGCGCCTTGGTCTGTTCTTCTGTCGCTCCCTTTGCCAGCATTATACTTCTTCCTACCGAGCCCGAAGCCAGTGCGCTTATGGTTGTCATATCGCTCATCTGAAGGCTGGCTGGTATCAGCACAGAGTTGTTGGTGTAGAACGATAGGGTGGGTTGGCGGCTCGCCATCAGGTCTTTTTCGAAGTTTTCCGGTATCATGTATATGCCGTAGGCTTCGCCTTTCTGTACGGCCCGCTCTGCTTCGTGAAAGTCTTTTGCGTGTAATACTATACGGGTGTTTTTGAAGGCGTCGAGGTTCCTCGTTATGTTCCGGCTTGTTTTACTGCCGTCCTTGTCTACCACAACCACGGGCAACTCGTCTGGTGCTCCGGCTTTCATCAGGTCAAGAAAGAAGTAACTGATGAAGATTGGGGCGCCAAGCATTAGCAGGAGGTACAGCGGTTGACATAATATCGTGCGCCATTCCTCTACCATTATACGCCATATTTTTTTTATTTTTTGGCTCATTTGGAGTCCCCCCTCGTGCTTATTTTAAAATCACGCTCATTCCCGCTATCAATCCTTCTATTTTCTGGGTCGGTATGGTCTTTATCTCAAAGGTTTTCGAATCGTATTCGCCTTTGGCTTTGCTGCTTTTCCATGCTGCGAACGAGCCCAAGTCTCTCGCACTGGTTACTTTCAGTGTAATCTCTTTGTTCCCTAATGCTGGTACAATGGCTTTTACCGTGTCGCCTTCTGGCAGACGCTGGTAGTCTTTTTCGCGTACGTTGAAGGTAATCCATGCGCTTTCTTCCAACTGCAGGTTCATAATGGGGGCGCCTGAACCTACCAGTTCGCCCCTAAGTGGAAAGATGGTGCTGACTTTGCCGGCTGTTGATGCGAAAAGCATAGTCTCGCGAAGGTAGCTTTTAACTTCTTGTATTGCGGCCTTCGCCCTAGTAACTTGGGCTGCTGCTGCTGCCTTGTCTTCGTCTTGCGCTCCCTTTTTAGCCATCTCATATTGGCTTTTTGCCGCATTTGTTGTTGCTACCGATGCTTTGTATTGGGCCTCAACCTCGTCCTTTTTCTGCTCGGAAACGACGCCTTTCTCCCATAAACCCTTTATTCGCTCATACGACTTCTGGGTTACTTCTTCGGCCGCCTGGGCCTTTTGTAGCATCTCGAAGGCGGCTTCTATTGTCTCTTCTCTTGTGCCGTTTTGTGCTTTTGCACTGACGGCTGCTGCTGCTTTTTCTGCGGCCATTGCCTGTTGCAGTTTCGACTCCAGCTCTGGGCTGTCGAGTACTACTAGGGTGTCACCTACTTTTACCCGGTCTCCTTCTTTCACGCAGAAACGCTGTATTCTTGCCGGTACTTTGCACGAAACGCGCATTTCGTCCATTTCTACTTCTCCCTGTATTATTTCGGGCTCTGGCTTCATCACATATTGTCCAATCAGTGTTATGCCGATTATTACTCCTAAAAGTACGACAAAGGCGATTGCCAGATTAACATTGCTGCTTTGGTTTTTGCTGCTCATATTGTTATTTCTTTTTATCTTCTTAGTTCTTTTGTGTTAGTTTGCCTGCACTCCGGTCCAAGTGTATGCCGTATATTTTGGCCTCTATCTCGGCGTCTATTACGTCGCTTGTGGCGCCTAGCCAGGCAGTTTGTGCCTCAAGCAGGTTCGATGCGGTAATAATTCCCGATTCAAAGCTCAACTGGGCCATGCGGAGATTTTCATTGGCTTCTGCCAGATTTTCCCTTGCTACTTCCAGTTTCCGTATGGCCTCGTTCTGTTTGAACGTGTATTGGGTGACCTGAAGGTCTATCTTCTCTTTGGTTTCTTCAAGTTTTAGTTGTTGTACGAGTGCCTCGCTTTGCGCTGCCTTTACTTTGTAGTAGTCTGCACCAAAATGGAACAATGGCACGTTTACTATCACGCCTACGCTCCATTGCCAGCCAAACTTCGTCTCTATCCCGTTGTAAACGTTCGGATTGGTTCCAAGGTAATTGGCAGACAACGCTATATTCGGAAGCATAGCAGCTCGTTCAATGACTGATTTCTGGTCATAGATCGACTTTGCCAGTTCTAGGCTCTTTATTTCTGAACGGTTCTGGTATACCTCGTCCATGTTGGGTTTTAATTTCTCTTCTACCGGTATGCTTTCTATATCTTGGTCGGCCAGGTCGAAAGGCTCTTCCAATGGTAGCCCGCAGTACATGGCTAACTGCATTTTCGAAAGGTTGATGCCGTTTTCTACTTTTACCATTGTCATTTTTGCCTCGTTGCTTTTTACCGATACGGTCAGGGCGTCTTTCTTGGTCGCCACCCCCGATTTTATCAGTTCGTCAACGTCTTTACCCATTTTGTCGAGCAGGTCAATCAGGCCTTGTACAGCCTTTTTCTTGCTGTAGAGGCTGATTATGCGCCAATAGGCTTCTGCCACATTCTCTATTACTTCTTCCTGCTGGGTCTGTTGCTTACTTTCTGCCAGTTCTTTTTTTAGGTCGCATACTTTGTTATATGCTGCTATTTTTCCTCCCATATAGATGGGTTGTGTCAGGTTCAGTGCCGCAATGAAAAGGTTGCGGGCGTCTGATTCCATTTCTTCTTTCGGTATGGTGGTGTATTCTTTCCATAGTAGTTTCTCGGGATTGGTTTTCGGGTTGAATGGTTTCCCGTTCGCATCAAGCGGAACGGCGGTGCCGTTCACCATCATCCATTTGTTGTTTAACTGGCTTGAGGCAATTGTGCCGTCGGCTTGCATGGTGGGGAGTGAGAATCCGAAACTTCCGTCTTGCATTACTGTTCCTATGGGAAGTAGGGCGTCTTCTCCTAACAGTGATATTTTTTTCTCGTTTCTGAAGTATCCTCCCTTTATGGAAATGTTCGGGAAGTATTGGCCGAATGCTGCCTTCTTCTCGTATTGTGCCTGTTCGATTTCGGCGGCTGCTATTTTCTGTCCTTTGTTGTTCCTTATTGCTAAGAATTCGCACGAGTCTAGTGTTAGCACGCGTTGCGATGCCGCATTCATGGACAGGGCCAAACTCATTATTGCGAAACTTATCTTTCTCATTGTTGTATTGTTAAATGCTGCTTATTTGCTCAGTCTCCCCATATATGGGTATGACCATATGTTTTTTCTATACAAATATACGTTGTTCTAACCAATCTATGTCTGATTTTTTTTCGGTATATGAATTTTTGAACACTTTTTTGGCATATTGTCATTCTTCTTCCGATAGTGTCAAGGCGTAATAACAGAGACGCAGGCTTGTGTCTGAGGTCTTCCAAAGCGATATCTCTGTTTTCCCGTCGGTGTAGGTCGTATAGTAATCGGTTTCTTCTTTTATATATTCGGCATATTTCCCGCTTATTTCAATTCTCACTTCCTTGTAGGTGGTATCTATGTCTTCGCGGCTTTTGTTGTTCTGTAGGAAACATAGCCTGTGGACGACTTTACTGGCTGTTGTGTTGAATAAGATACCATCCCATTCCCTTCCCATGTGGCTTATGCTGTCGTCTATTTGTATGGGGGCCTCTTCCGGATTCTCCCGATAATCCCATATTTTATTTCCCGTGTTCAGGCCTTTCTCCTTCAGAATCCTTGCTGCTTGCACCTTTAATGTTTTCCCCACAGTGATTTGCTCTATTGTCCTTTCTATGGGTTCGTGCTCTCCATATACGGAAATGGAAGGGACGGTTAGCATGAGAAGAAATACTGACTTTTTCATTGGCTTCTGTTTGGTTTCTTTTTTTGGGTAAATATAATAAAAAAACAGACATTCTTTTCAGAATGTCTGTTCATGTTTAGAGCGGAAGACGGGGCTCAAACCCGCGACCCTCAGCTTGGAAGGCTGATGCTCTATCAACTGAGCTACTTCCGCATTAGGTGGTGGGTGCAGATGGATTCGAACCACCGAAGGCAAGAGCCAACAGATTTACAGTCTGTCCCATTTGGCCACTCTGGTATGCACCCTTCGTTTCCGTTTTGCGATGCAAAGTTAGAACAAATTTTCTTAAAACACAAACTTATTCTTGTAAAAAATCTTTCTGATCTCCCCTTTTTTAAGGAACGGAAAACTATGTTGTTGATTTTAAACCGTAATTTAGTGGAATATGAAACTAAATTTCTTCGACTTTTTGTTTGAAATCTAGCATCTTTATTGCGGTAATGGCGCATTCTACTCCTTTGTTCCCCAATTTTCCGCCTGCACGGTCTTCTGCCTGTTGCATGTCGTCGGTTGTTAGCAGTCCGAATATTACTGGTACTTCTATTTCCTTGTCTGCATTTAGTGCTGCAAGGCCGTTTGTCGTGCCGCTGCACACATAGTCGAAGTGGGGTGTTCCGCCTCGTACTACGCTTCCTAATGCTATAATGGCGGTGTTCCCGTCCATCCCTTTTTCTTTTAAGGCATTTGCTACTGATTTGCTGGCAAATGTCAGCTCGAAACTTCCTGGCACATACATGACGGTTATGTTTTCTTCGCTTCCGCCATTTTCCTTTATGGCCTTTATAGCACCGTCACGAAGTGCAAAGGTTATATTCTGATTCCATTCGCTCACGATGATCACAAAACACATTTCGCTTGCGTTGGGCACACAGTTGACATCGTATGCCGATAGGTTGGTTGTTGCCATGTTAACTTGGTTTATTTATTAAAAAGGGTCGCATTTTTAACTGCGACCCCAATTTTTCATTTATTTCTGATGTTTATTCGCACATTGCTATGAGTTTGTCGGCTTCTTTTGCCTGGAAACTGTCGCCATATTTTTCCTTGATGGCTTCAAATTGTGCCTTTGCATTGGCTTTGTCTCCTTTTTTCAGATAGAGGAGTCCAAGGCGACGAAGATAGATTGGCGATACCAACTTGTTGTCGGCCTTGATGGCCTTGTTATATGCCTTAATGGCTTCGTCTTCTTTCTGCAAATCCCAATAGCAGTCGCCAATAGCTCCCTCTATGGCTGGTTCTAGCGTGCTTTCGCTGCTTGAGTATGCGCTCAAGTGCTTAATGGCTTTCTCATTGTCTCCTAGTTTCTTGTAGCAGATACCTGCGTATGCGTTGGCGACATTGCCGGCATCGGTGCCGCTATAGCTGTCGATGATTGAAAGGAAGCCGACTACTTGGCTGTTGCCGTTTAGCGCTACTTGGAATGAATCGCGCTGGAAGGCTTGTTCTGCTGGGAACATTACTTCTGCAGCTTCTATATTCTTTGGCTCTTTTATTCCCTTGATGTAATATATAACACCAAAAATGATTAGGATGATTATACCTACACCTATTAAGAGGCTTTTACTGTTGCTTTCAATAAATTCTTCTCCTTTGGTAAGGGCGTTGTTAAATTCATCGAATTTTTGCTCTACAGCTTCTGATAGTTGTTCGTTTTCTTTGAGGCTGTTGTTGTCAGTCTCTTTCAGTTCTCCTGCCATTTTTATTTTTTAGTTTTTACTTTTATTCAATTTTATGCGAAATTACAACATAATATCTTTCTAGAAAAATTTTTGTTAAAAGTTTTCTGAACTCTTATGCTTTTAATTCCCTTTTTCGCTGTTGTCGGCCTTTTTTACCGCCTCTAAACATTGTGAAAAGTTCTTTTTTTGTTGGAAGAAGCCGTTCAATATGTGCTGAAGGTATCCTGCTGGGTTTGGTATCGCTTCTATTAACAGTATCTCGCTCATTGTGTGTATGCCCATCATTTTCTCTTCTTCACTCATGTTGAATACTATTGTAAAACCGGGCATTGCTGCGTTTACTTCGTTTATTGCCTTCTTGGCCGATACAATCTCTTCTAGGTTGTCGAGGTCTACTGTATACCACCACATGTCGTGTATTCGAACAAACGGATAGCCACTTGCTGACCTGATCGCAAATTTTTCGCCCTGGTAGGTCGTAACTATTTCTGCCGGATTATTCGTGTTCTCGTATGGACAGCCCAATTGTTCCAATAATTTCTTTACAAATCCTGGCGTATCTACCGGTTGGCCGTTTTTTTCGTTTGGATTGTTTCTTTGTTGCTGTTCGTCTTTTTCCATTTTTTTCAAGTGTATTTTTAACTGATTATTGTTGCTACTATGTTGCGGGGACCACCATTGTTGCGGAATTCACACAGGTAAATTCCTTGCCATATCCCCAAATTCAGCTTCCCGTTGGTTATCGGAATGCTCAGGCTCACTCCTGTTATTGTGCTTTTTGCATGGCTGGGCATGTCGTCCGAACCTTCGTCAAGGTGCGTGTAATAATTTTCGTTTTCCTTGATGAGCCGGTCGTATATTTCTGCCATGTCGTCTCTTACCGCTGGGTCGTAGTTCTCGTTTATGCTGAGGGCACAGCTGGTATGTTTGACGAAAAGGTTAAGCAGGCCTTGCTCGGGTAAGTGTGGCAGTTGCGCTTTTATCTCGTCGCTTACTAGCCAAAATCCTCGTCGCCTTGCCCTAAGCGTGAACTCTATTTGTCTTATCATTTTTTTCTAATCGTTTGCTATTATTTCTTGTGCCTGCCTTATTTTTTCTTCCATTGGAAGACCGCTCTCTATCCAGTTGATTTTAATGCCCCTTTTCTCCATTCCTCTGAACCAGGTCATCTGGCGTTT
>DGTD01000112.1 GCA_002396385.1 Bacteroidales bacterium UBA4345 | reverse complement strand
TCGACACCTATGCCGAGGTGAAGGGGCTCGATGCCCAGGCCATCATTCAGGGCATCGGTCTCGACCCGCGCATCGGGCTGCACTATAACAATCCGTCTTTCGGCTATGGCGGCTACTGCCTGCCTAAAGACACCAAGCAGCTGCTTGCTAACTACGAGGATGTTCCGCAGAATATGATGACGGCCATTGTCGAGAGCAACCGCACCCGTAAGGACTTTATTGCTGATCAGGTGCTCCGCAAGGCGGGCTTTACCGACGCCACGGCCCAGAACATCACCGTGGGGGTTTACCGCCTGACCATGAAGTCGAACAGCGACAATTTCCGTCAGTCGAGCATCCAGGGCGTTATGAAGCGCATCAAGGCGAAAGGCGTTAACGTCGTCATCTACGAACCTACACTCGCCGACGGCTCCACCTTCTTCGGCAGCGTGGTGGTCAACGACCTCGCGCGCTTCAAGGCGCTGTGTAACTCTATCGTGGCCAACCGCTACGATGCCTGCCTCGACGATGTCCGCGACAAGGTCTACACGCGTGACCTTTTCTGTAAAGACTAGGATGCGGGCTTCTGGCCCATTCATTTACTAACCCTTATCTGGATAAATTTTGTTTCACGATTTCTTACATTGGTACTTTTCTAAAAAGGCCCTGCGGTACTGGTACATCCTCGTTATCGATTGTGCCTTGGTCATGTTTTCCGGCTATGTGGGCCATTACCTCGAAATAGGGGGTGACCGCTTCGCCCACCATTTCTGGCCGATGACGTGGGGACTGCTCTGCTGCACGGTTTTCTATTTGTTGGCGTTTGTGCTGCTGCATACCTACCGGGGCATCATCCGCTACTCGTCGTTTATCGACTTGCAGCGTGTGGCCGTTGCCGTACTGACTGGTACGGTTGTGTCGGGGGTAGTCTGCCATTTCGGTCGTGGCCTGTGTGCCGACCTCTACTTCCCGGGTTTGAAGGCGTTGTGCACCATGCTGGTGCTGTCCATATTGTTGCTGTGGGCAGAGCGTGTAGCGGTCAAGCGTATGTTCGACACACTGGTTATCGACTCGGCCCTGCCTGTTGCCATCTATGGCGCGCGGGCTGGTGGTATCAGTCTGGCGCAGAGTCTGTTCTCGCAGCAGGTCAAGCAATACCGCTTGCGGGTCTTCATCAGCGATGCTGAGGATATGGCGGGCTCTTACCTGCTGGGTAAGAAGGTGCTGCTGAACGAGCGGGGCATCGTGGACGAACTGGTGGCGCTGGGGGTGCGGGTCATCCTTGTCTCGCCGCTCAAGAGCGAGAGGTTCAGGGCCAATCCGCAGTTTGTGGAAGACCTGCTGGCTGCCAACATCAAGATTATGATGATGCCGGCTGCTGAAGAGTGGGACGGCAAGTCCAGCCTTACGCCGCACTCGTTGCACGAGGTGCAGATTGAAGACTTACTGCCGCGCGACAAGATTGAGGTCGATATGCAGGCTATTGGCGAACTGCTGGCCGGTCGTAAGATTCTTATTACCGGTGCGGCGGGGTCCATCGGCTCTGAGATGGTCCGTCAGGTGGCTGCTTTCAAACCCTCTGAAATGGTTTTGATTGACCAGGCCGAAACGCCTATGCACGATGTCCGCCTGCTTATGGCCCGCCGTTTCCCCGACATCAAGTGCGAAACCATTGTCAGCTCTATTGCCAATAAGGAGCACATGGAGGTCATCTTCCGCCAGCACCAGCCCGAATACGTGTTCCATGCTGCCGCCTACAAGCATGTGCCGATGATGGAGGACAACCCGGGCATGGCGGTGCAGAACAACATTGCCGGCACCCGCATCATTGCCGATCTGGCTGTGAAGTACGGCACCCGCAAGTTTGTGATGATATCTACCGACAAGGCGGTCAATCCGACCAACGTGATGGGCTGTAGCAAGCGTATCTGTGAAATTTACTGCCAGTCGCTCAACAAGGCTATTGTCGAGGGGAAGGTGCAGGGTGTTACCCAGTTTGTCACCACCCGCTTTGGTAATGTGTTGGGATCGAACGGTTCGGTCATCCCTATCTTTAAAGACCAGATTGCCAAGGGCGGTCCTGTCACTGTTACCCATCCCGACATTATCCGTTATTTCATGCTCATTCCCGAAGCCTGCAAACTGGTGCTTGAGGCGGGTACGATGGGCAAGGGTGGCGAGATTTTTGTCTTCGACATGGGCCAGCCGGTCAAGATTGTCGATTTGGCTCGCCGGATGATTAACTTGTCGGGGGCGAAGAATGTGGAAATCAAGTTTACCGGTCTTCGTGATGGTGAGAAACTGTACGAGGAACTCCTCAGCGCGAAGGAAAACACCAAACCGACGGTGCATCCGAAAATCATGGTGGCAACGGTCCGCGAATACGATTACGCTACGGCATGTGCCAACGAAGAGCGTCTCCTCCAAGCCTCCTACTCCTTCAACGACATGGAAATCGTGCGCATCATGAAGGAAATTGTTCCCGAATACAAATCCCAATCGTCCAAATACCAAATCCTCGATTAGGTAAAGAAAATAGACCACAGATAAAACAGATTTCACAAGAAGCATCCAACCCCCTAGATGTGGCTACATTTGTAGGTGTTAGTTGGAAATAAAACACATAAAACATTTAAAACAAAGAGCCAACAAAGTTGGCAAACAAGTTTTCAATGTTTTATCAGTTTTATTAAAAAAAGAAAACAGCAAATTCAATGGTGGACGTTGAAGCCTTAAAAAAGCATGTGTGGGATGTTCTTGGTGCTTTGTATGAAGTTCATAAAGAACTAGGACCTGGTCTAAACGAGAACGTTTATCAGGAAGGACTTTCTTTACAACTTGAAGAACAAGGAATTGAGTACAAAAAAGAGTTAGTATTTCATCCTATATACCATAATAAAGAAATGACAACTACTTATAGACTAGATTTCCTATGCAAGCAAGATATAATAATTGAACTTAAATCTGTTGAAGAACTTAGTGGAGTACACCGGTCTCAACTCTATAATTATATGAGATTATATAAACCTAAAGTCGGAATTTTGGTTAATTTTTTACCAAAATATGCTCAAATTGAAACATATTTATATGATGCTGAGAAGCGGGAAGTTCTTACAAGAGAAGGTAAACCTTTAATAAAGGTGATTGGTACGTTTGTTCGTTAATATTAAAAAAAAGCAGTAGAGAATGCCAACTTTGTTGGCAACTATGTTTTATAAGTTTTTAATGTTTTATTTAATAAAATAAATCTATTAATTTAATTGCGATTATGTGTGGTATAGTAGGATATATCGGTAAGCAAGAAGCTTACCCAATTCTGATAAACGGTCTTCGTAAACTTGAATACCGTGGTTACGACAGTGCCGGCTGTGCGCTTTATTCGGCCTCAGGCCAGCTTAACATCTACAAAGCCAAAGGCAAAGTGGCCGACCTCGACGCCGTGGCACAAGACAAAGACATCAGCGGAACCATGGGCATTGCCCACACCCGTTGGGCCACCCATGGCGCACCTAGCACCATCAACGCCCATCCGCACTGCTGTGGTACCGGACGTGTAACCCTGGTGCATAACGGCATCATCGAGAACTACGCCACCCTGAGGGAACAGCTTATACAGAAAGGCTATGAGTTCCAGAGTGAGACCGATACCGAAGTGTTGGTCCAGTTGGTGGCCTACACCCTCGAAAAGACCGGTACCGACATCGTCAATGCCGTTCGACTGGCGCTGAACCAGGTCATCGGTGCCTATGCCATCTGTGTCATCGACCGTGAGCAACCCGACATCTTGGTTTGTGCCCGCAAGTCGTCTCCTATGGTTATTGGTGTGGTGCCCGACAACAGCGAGTTCTTTGTCGCTTCCGATGCCAGCCCTATCGCCCAGTACACAAAAGATATGGTGTACATCGACGACGAGCAGATTGCCGTCTGCCAGCGGGGTAGTGCCCTGCGCCTGCTCAGCCTGCAGGGCAAGGAAATGGAAGCCAACGTGCAGCAGGTCGACCTCGACCTCAGCATGCTCTCCAAGGGTGGATATCCGCACTTTATGCTGAAAGAGATTTTCGACCAGCCGCAGGTCCTTCGCGACTGTATGCGTGGCCGACTCATTGCCGATGAAAAACGGGTGACCCTCTCGGCTGTCGAGGAGCACCGCGATGTGTTGCTCCGTGCACGCCGCATTGTGATTGTCAGCTGTGGCACTTCGTGGCATGCCGGACTTATAGGCAAGCAGCTTATTGAGAAGTTCTGCAAAATTCCGGTTGAGGTGGCTTATGCCAGCGAATACCGTTACAGCGATACCGTTATCGAGCCTACCGATGTGGTTATGGCTATCAGCCAGTCGGGCGAGACGGCCGACACAATGGCCGCTATCGAGATGGCGAAGGAGAAGGGGGCCTTTGTCTATGGCATTGTCAACGCTGTGGGCAGTAGCATTGCCCGTGCGTCGCATGCCGGCACCTACATCCATGTCGGTCCGGAGATTGGCGTCGCCTCTACCAAGGCGTTTACCGGTCAGGTGACGGTTTTGGTCATGTTCGCTTTGGCACTCGGACACCTGAAGGGGACCATCTCGCAGAGCGAGTATGAAGATACCATCGCCGAACTGGAGATCATACCAGACAAGATTCAAAAAACACTGCAACAGAACGCCAAGATTGAGTCTATCGCCTCTTATTTCACCTATGCGCACAACTTCTTGTACCTGGGTCGCGGATTCAACTATCCTGTTGCGCTGGAAGGGGCGTTGAAGTTAAAGGAAATATCTTATATCCACGCTGAGGGATATCCGGCAGCCGAAATGAAGCACGGCCCTATCGCGCTTATCGACAGCGAAATGCCGGTAGTCTTTCTGGCTACCCACCACCAGCTGTACGAGAAGATCCTCAGCAATATGCAGGAGGTCATCTCCCGCAAGGGTCGTATCACTGCTGTGGTGACCGAGGGCGACGAGCAGGTGAAGCACCTGGTCGACAACTACATCGAGGTGCCGCCTACCCTCATGACACTGGCTCCGCTCCTCTCTGTCATTCCGCTCCAACTCCTCAGCTACCATGTGGCCGTAGCCAAGGGACTTGACGTTGACCAGCCACGTAATTTGGCGAAGTCCGTCACTGTCGAGTAGTTCTTGTAGAATAAAACATCTAAAACACCAAAAACAACATCCGCCACCGCAGGTGGCCCAGTTTTCTAGGTTTTAGAAGTTTTATTAAAAATCTCTTTACTGCCGCAGGCATCAGTCACAGAGAAATCTGTTGAATCAGTTTAATCTGTGTTCAAAAATCTTTGCGTGTTCAATAAATAAAACCAGTAAAACTTTTAAAACAAGTTATCCAACGCAGTTGGTATGTTTTCCGAGTTTTGGATGTTTTATTAAAAATCTCTTCAATGCCGCAGGCGTTGCACTTCGTGTCAAAAGTGTTCAAAAAGGAATCACAGAGTTCTGTGTAAATCGCAATGCCGAAGGCATCAGTCACAAAGAAATCTGTTGAATCAGTGCAATCTGTGTTCAAAAATCTTTGCGTGATCAATAAATAAAACCAGTAAAACTTTAAAAACAAGTTATCCAACGCAGTTGGTATGTTTTCCGAGTTTTGGATGTTTTATTAAGAAATCCCCCACTGCCGCAGGCATCAGTCACTAAGAAATCTGTAGAATCAGTGCAATCTGTGTTTAAATAATTATATCCAGTGAAAGCTGTTTGATGAAATTATATTATGGCAAGGCTGAAAATAAAGAATTTTGGTCCAATAGAAGAGAATATCTCCGCAGACGGAACTCTTGCCGATGATGGCTTCTTTACAGTAGATTTCCCATCGGTAACTGTTTTTATTGGACGACAAGCTAGTGGAAAAAGCACGCTGGCGAAGTTATATTCTACCTTGGCATGGTTAGATAAGACGCTTACCCGACAGTCGGTCACCAGCGATTTCGTGACAAAGGAGGTCGTAAAGAACTTATGCGCGCAACAAGAACTCTCGGAGTACTTCAGGCCCAACACCTCTTTTAGCTACGAAAGCGCCGAACGACGGTTCTCTTATTCCGAAAACACTGGCTTCCATATAACGGAAATAGAAGCAGAAAATGGCAAGAGGATAAAATTACCAAAAATCCAGTATGTCTCTGCTGCAAGAAATCTGCTCACTATTCTGTATAGTGTTGATTCTCCTTTCAATGGAGCTGACTCCAACACTGTGAAAAAAACGTCGGGCATTCCTTTTATGGTGAATGACCTGAACCGGGAGTATATTCGTGCTTTGGCTTCCTTGGCAAAAGAAGGTTTCAGCCTGCCTATTGATAATACCAAGGTTTTTTTCGATAATTACAGAACCTTTGTCAGCACCAATGGCGTTGATGTTTCAATGTCGGCTGCTTCAAGTGGCATTCAGTCTATCACCCCTTTGCTTCTTGTCAGCCGTTTCCTTTCGAGGGAAGTAATTAGGGGACTGTTTGAAAAACTGATGTCTGTTTCCGACGATGTGAAGGCTAAAATTGAGAAGAACTTGTCGTCGCTGGGTGATAGTTCTCTTGTTGAGAAATTCAAACTTTTCACGATGGGGGGCCGTGAGATACTGGATGGTGACGGGACATTGTCTAACATCGAACTCGCCTCAAGCAGATTTATCCCTTCCTATCTCGTTGAAATTGTCGAGGAACCGGAACAAAACCTTTTCCCTGAAACCCAGGCGGAGGTCCTTTACCAACTTTTGGAATGCAGAAATTCCAATAGCGACAACAAACTTGTTATTTCCACCCATTCGCCTTATATACTGACGGCCCTCAATAATGCGATGTTGGCCCATGACGTCTATAGCAACACCTCGAAGCGGGTGGAGGCGCTGCCTGAAAACAGAACGGTCTCGTTCGACAAGGTGGCTGCCTATATGCTGGAGGACGGACGGGTTACCTCTATACTGGATAAAGACAGCCGGATGATTAATGCCGAAATGATTGACGGGTGCTCTACACAAATCAATCAGGTATTCAGCGATATTTTGAATTTGAATCATGACTGAGTTCCTTTTAAATGTTGCGGGTAGTCAATCTCTGGCAGTCTCTTTTCCCGATAAGGCGGTTTTATCTTCTGACGACCGTTCAATTTTCTCTTTCTCGGAGAACAAGATGTCATACTCCGCTCAGAACAAGAGTAAGGTGCAGGGTTGCCGGTTGCAGATTGACGGAGGATTGATTCAAAACACGGACCTTAAATGCGATAACGGTCTTCTTTTATCCGACGGAAGGTTTTTCCTGATTGAGTTGAAGGGCGTTGATGTCGGTCATGCCTGTGAGCAAGTAGAGAAGACGGCTGATTTTGTCGCAACCAGATACTCCAATTTTGGCTTTAAACTTTTCGGACGTATTGTGGCAAGAAAAGGAGTTCCACAGGTCGATACTAGAAGGCAAAGGCTGGAAAGAAAACTCCAGGGACGGCTGAAAATTCAAGAAAACAGGCTGGAAGAGGTGGTCTGAAACCAACCCGACACTCACTGCCGTAGGCGTTGTTCATCGTGTCAATCGTGTTCAAAGAACACAAATCCGCAGTTATCGCCAACACAAGTAATCTGTATTATTTGTGTTATCTGTGTTCAAAGAAACACTGTCACAGATTTTTGTCAAACAGCTTATACACCGTAGGTGTCCCAGTTTTGGGTGTTTTATTTAAAATCTCTTCACTGCTGAAGGCATCAGTCACAAAGAAATCTGTTGAATCAGTTTAATCTGTGTTCAAGAATCTTTGCTACAGTTCGTATGCTTAGTGTATTTCGTGTTCAAAATATCAATTTAATAGATCAAACACCATGGCAATCGCAATTCGTCCGATACCTGTTTTAACAGGAACAACAGCAGAACGTTTTGAGGAGATGGTAGAAGAAAGTAAAAACACAACATTAACAGACGTTCCCGATGCTATAAGAAAAGCAGTCCGCACAATGCAGGAACGCTCTCGTAATGTTGTTATAAAGATGCCAAAACGTTGAGCTCAAACTTCTCTTATAATATATTAGAAGAGTGTCTAATTCTTCGCCTTACCCCTGAATTGGCTACGTTGCCTTTCTCATGTGGAGATTCTGAGGGTGATAAAGACTTGGACGATTTCTTTCATAATCAAGCGCTCCCCTTTTCTCAAGAGAAACTCGGGCAAACCTATTGTGTGATTGATAATAATGGCGAAGAGGCTGAACTTGTGGCATTCTTTACTCCTGAAATTCTTCTAATGCCCGATAAGTAAATTTTTTTCTAATTGCTTTGGTCTCACAGATTATCTGTGTGCTCTGTGTTCAGAAATAAATAAAACCAGTAAAACTTTTAAAACAAGTTATCCAACGCAGTTGGTATGTTTTCCCAGTTTTAAATGTTTTATTAAAAATCTCTCCACTGCCGCAGGCATCAGTCACAAAGAAATCTGTTGAATCAGTGCAATCTGTGTTCAAAAATCAATGCCGCAGGCGTTGTCCTTTCGTAAGATTTGCTACAGTTCGTATGCTTAGTGTATTAAAAGTCCTTATATTGTTCTTTTTAACTAAAATTAATAAACTTTATGGCACGCCCAATAAAAGAGACACCGATATTGTATGGTGAGGATGCACGGCGTTTCGAAAACGAATTAAACAATGTCCAGCCTCTTTCAAAAGAAGAAAAAGAACGGATTCGTACTCATTACGAAGAAGTTCTGTTGATGATGGATAGAGGAAAAGATCTCAGTTTCCCAAAAGAAAATGACTGATTCGCAAGAATTCGCTGTTCATAAATTAGCTTTTGGCGAGTATGTAAAGTCATTTGATTGCGGTGATGACGATTTAAATGACTTTATTATAAGCGAAGCTCCCTTGTATCGGAAATCACTTTTGGCTGTGACTTATGTCATGGTCAGAATGAGCGACCCACTAAAGGTAGTGGCCTTTTGTAGCTTGGCTAACGATAGAATTTCTGTCGCAGATTTTGAACAAAAAACTGATTTCAATCGTTTCCGACGTAAGCAAGATATTCCTCAGCCTAAACGAATTAAGAGTTATCCTGCAGTGAAAGTTTGTAGGCTTGCTGTCGATGATTCTGTTAAAGGCTTACATTTAGGAACAAAAATGCTAGATTTTATAAAAGGATATTTTGTTTCAGACAATAAAACGGGTTGTCGTTTTATTACGGTAGATGCCTATCTAGATGCAATTCCGTTTTATTTAAAGAATGGTTTTAAGCCTTTGAATGAAGATGATGCAAATTCGGAATATACTCGACTCCTTTTTTTCGATTTGTATTCTTTAATGTGATTTATAATCTTCTTTTTTTGTGAATACATATCACGAAAAACTGACATGTCCAGTTTTCCTAGTTTTAGATGTTTTATTAAAAAATCTCTTCACTGCCGAAGGCATCAGTCACAGATATATCTGTTGAATCAGTTTAATCTGTGTTCAAAAATCTTTACGTGTTCAATAAATAAAACCAGTAAAACTTTAAAACAAGTTATCCAACGCAGTTGGTGTGTTTTCCTAGTTTTAAATGTTTTATTAAGACCCATCCAATGCCGTAGGCGTTGTTCT
>DGTD01000109.1:41081-67771 GCA_002396385.1 Bacteroidales bacterium UBA4345 | reverse complement strand
TCGAAAGTCTTGTGGTAGTCGAGGTGGTCTCGGGTCAGGTTGGTAAAAATACCTCCGTCGAAATCCAATCCGCCTATGCGTCGTTGGTCGATGGCGTGCGAACTGACTTCCATAAACGCATATTCGCAACCGGCATCCACCATTTTAGCCAGCAGCGCGTTCAACTCCAAGGGGTCAGGAGTGGTGTGAGTGGCAGGAATGGCCTCGCCTTCCACATAGTTGACCACCGTTGAAAGCAACCCGCATTTGTGCCCGAAACAGCGGAACAACTGGTATAAGAGGGTGGCGGTTGTGGTCTTGCCGTTTGTGCCGGTAACGCCAACCAGTTTCAGCTTTTTCGAAGGGTTGCCGTTCCAGTTGGCCGCAATCAGACCCAGCGCCTCGTTCGAGTTCTCGACCTGTATGTAGCAGACATTGTCGGCCAGTTGGGCAGGTAGTTGTTCGCAAACGACAGCAATTGCTCCCTTCTCGACAGACGAGCCAATATAGCTGTGTCCGTCGCTCTGGGTGCCGCTAATGGCAATGAAAAGGGCTCCTGCCTGAATTTTGCGGGAGTCGAACTGCACATCGGCAATGCTAGTGTCGGCATTGCCAATAACTTGTTTGGTGTTAACACCAGAAAGTATGTCGTTTAAATTCATCATCTTTTATTAGTTGTGCCTTAGCATAAGGTCGACTACCGCACCCTTCATAACGGTGGTGCCTGCGCCAACCGATTGGCTTATGACGTCGCCGTAGCCGTGCAGGCGTACGCGCATGCCGTTGCGCTCCATCAGGTAGACGGCGTCTTTCGCCCCCATACCCACCACGTTGGGCACTGTGTTGCGGCTGATGCCGAACGACGAGACGTTCACGAAGTTCGACTGCTCGTTGGCTGAAGTGTTGGCCCACCTGTTTTCTTTCGTTCCATGCATGCGGTATGGAATGTCGAGGTGGTCGAAAACGGTTTCTAACGACTCGCGGTTGCCTTTCAGAGAGTGTGGCAGCTTTATTTTCTTGTTGTTCTGCCTCTTTTCCATCGTAATGACCTCGCGTGCTGAAATGTGCTCGGCAATGTCGCGGAAGGTGAGCCCAGCCGGACTGGTCATCCTTCTGTTAGGTTGGAAGATGACCACGATGCAACTGTACTTCGGGTTCTCTGCGGGGAAATACCCACAGAAGGAGTACTGGTGCTTCTTTACGGCCTTTTTGTCCCAGTAGTTGGTCTGTGCGGTTCCCGTCTTTCCCGCAAAACTAACTACGTCAGACTTGAAAGCCTTACCCGTACCGTTAGTAACCACTCCCTCAAGCATTTTCCGTACTTTTTTCAGCGTCTTTTCACTGCATAGGCGCGATTTTACGGTCGAGGTGCCGAATTTCTTCAGCACAGTTCCACTTTCGTTGATCGACTTTGCGAAAACAGGCGTAATCATCTTTCCATCGTTGGCGATACCGTTGTAGAACGCCAGCGTGTAGATGGGCGGAATTTGCATGTTGTAGCCGAACGACATCCAGAGGAGGGAGGCCCTGTTCCAACCGGGTTCGCTCGGGTCAATGAATTTCGGCTTGGCAGCACCCGGAATAATGATGTCGAGAGGCTCTTTCAGCCGCATGTCGTAAATATGGTTGACGAATTTTTGAGGCTTGTTCCTATAATATTTGTCAATCATTTTTGCTATACCGATATTCGACGAGTACCACATCGACTTTTCAAGTGAAATGTTGTGGTAGCCGCCCGTCTCAGCGAACGTGCCGTCTCGGTTATACTCCACGTTGTGGTCGGTCATAGTCCAGTCGTCCTCTTTCCAATAACCGAATCCAGTGTCAAACACTTCGCTTGTGTCGGCCAGTCCGTCGTCGAGAGCAATCATTACCGATGCGGTTTTGAAGGTCGAGCCGGGTTCGGTCAGAGCGCTAAGCGCATGGTTCTGAATTTCGTAATAAGTACTGTCGCTGCGTCTGCTAAGGTTGGCGATGGCTTTAATCTCGCCCGTTTTCACCTCCATCAGCACAGCGCAGCCCCATTCGGCGTCCGACTGAATGAGTCTTTTTTCGAGTGCGTCTTCTGCAATATCTTGCATGTCGATGTCAAGAGTACTCACGATGTCTAATCCGTCAACGGGGTCCACCACGTTGATGCGGATTTTCCTTCCAGCTCTTTTCTCCTTCACAGCAATGCCCGGCCGTCCAGACAACTCCGTATTGAAGGCCTTCTCCAAACCAGTGTAGCCGGTGCCTTCGGCATAGTTGTTGCCGATGGTACGGGCAGCCAGTTTGCCGAACGGGTGTTCGCGGTGAATGGTCTCGTCGTCCCAGTTAACACCACTTCTCGCCCCTTTCCGAAGCAAAGGAAAACGGTTGGCCCGTTTGTACTGGGTATAGTTCAATCGTTTTCCGTCAACTAGGAAATAGCGTTTTCCTGCGTTATATGCGCCACGAAGACGTTGCTTGAACTCGTAAGGCGAGGCCGTGCCGTACAACCTTGACAAACAGATACTGAGCGAGTCGATATATTTGTTGAAGGTGTCGCGGCAAAGACCGTCGGCCCGCATATCCATATGCATGCGGTAGTAGGGAATGGTGCTGGCAATTAGTTTACCGTTGCAGTCGTAGATGTTACCCCTGTTGGCTTCCACAATCAGACTGTCGTTGCTGGCTTTTTGTGCCAGCTCGCGGTAAGGACCGCCTCCCCAGGTCGCTATTCTGACAGCATTGAAAAACACCACACCAAACAGAATGACAAGAAGGGCGTATATAACGGAATACACCTTCATAACTTCCTGTTTGTGCTGATGCTTTTGCTCGTCTGACATTTTTTGTCCTTTTATTTAATCAGGTAAGGGGGCTCGGTCGATTCCTTAAGCCCCAGTCCCTTTTTGTTTATAGTCTTCACCACAGTCGACTGTTTGCTAATTTCCATTAGCTCGGAAGAGCGTGTGATGGCCTCGATTCTGACGTCTTTCAACTCTCTTTGAAGGTTGTTGATTTCTTTCAGATCGTTTTCCACATAGTAGCGGATGCCGACATATATGAACATCAACCCTACAATTAGAAGGAAGAAACCTGCATTCTTGCTCATAAAGTCCTTGCGCAGAATATCGCCCTTCATAAAGCCTTTGACGTTTTTCTTGACTTCCGGATCTTTGAACTCATTCAGGTTTCCCCAATAGTGCTCTAACCGGTCTTTCAGTTTCTTTGTCTTTTCCTTTTCGTCCATAGCTCCATCGGTTAAAGCAGTTCTGCCGCTCTTAGTTTAGCGCTTCTCGACCTCGGGTTGTCGGCTATTTCCTGGTCGTCGGGTACAATAACCTTGTTGTTGACCAGTTTGAACGGCGTATTCCTGTTGCCGAAGAAGTCTTGCTCGATTTTTCCCTCGCAGTTCCCGCTCTTCATGAAGTTTTTCACCATACGGTCTTCCAGCGAGTGGTAGGTCAGGACAACCAGTCTGCCACCGGGCTTCAGCACGTTGGCCGTTTGTTCCAACATGCGCTTCAACGCATCCATCTCGTGGTTGACCTCAATTCTCAGCGCCTGGAATACTTTTGTTATCTCCTTTTTCTGTCGGTCTTGCCCGAACAGCGGTTCTATAAGCCGAAGCAGGTCGTCCGTGGTGTTGATGGGCTCGCTTTCCCTTTTCTTGACGATGGTAGCCGCCAGTTTTCTTGCGTTTTTCAGTTCGCCGTAAAAGAAAAAGATGTCGGCCAGCTTTGCCTCTTCGTAGGAATTGACGATGTCGGAAGCCTTTAGTCGAGCCTTCGTGTTCATACGCATATCGAGATCAGCGTCGAAACGGAACGAGAAACCCCTCGACTGCTCATCAAAGTGGTGCGACGATACGCCCAAATCGGCGAGTATGCCGTCTACCTTATTTATATTATGGTATTCGAGGAAGTTTTGCAGGTATTTGAAATTACTGCAGACGAAAGTGAAACGCGGGTCATCGACCAGGTTGCGCTGGGCGTCGGCATCTTGGTCGAACGACACCAGGTGACCATTGGGCCCAAGCCTCCTGAGAATTTCCTTCGAGTGTCCACCTCCGCCGAAAGTCACGTCCACATAGATACCGTCTGGCTTGATGTCCAGATGCTCCATGCATGGTAGCAGCAGTGCGGGTATGTGGTACGTAGGCTCCATAATACTATATTAATATTGTATAAGTTTCTATTGTACGGTGGTATTTCCCATTTTTTCCTGCATAAGTTTTTCAAACTCTTCCGGGCTGTAAAGCGATTGGTCGAGACTGTCGCCGTTCCAAACCTCGAAGTGGTCGCTGACACCCACGAAACGGGCATCGGTAGTGATACCGATGGTTTCACAATGCTCCTTTTTAAGCAAGATACGTCCGCTGGCATCCATTTCCATCACCTCTACTTGTGAGATGAACTGGCGGTAGAGCATTTTGTCTTTAGCGTCCCACATGTTGAGTTTCGACTTGAACTCTTTGTCCATTTCTTCCCAAACAGACATCGGGAAAAACTCGGCACAGCGGAGCACACGGTTGATGCGCATCACGAGCGAGGATTCGTTCTCCCGCTCGAGTTGCTTCCGGTATTGGGCGGGTACGAACAGCCTGCCCTTGTTATCGGCTTTAACATCTATGTTCCCTAAAAAGTTCACGTTTGAAAACACTTATACTAAATTACATCGTAAAGTTACATATTTTTTTGATTTTGCTCCACTTTGCCCCACTAATTTATTTATCAACCGCTTAAAATGTGATTATTAACAAGTTTTCAACATGCTTCCGCCGCATGGTATGCCTTTGTGAGCCCCTCTGTTTTAGGGGCTTTCCGGATGTATATGTTTGGTTTGAAAGAGTGGTGGAGCGAAGTGGGGGTGCGTTTCTTGTTGACAAACTTTGTTGATAAGTGTGTTGATAATTTGGCAAAATAATTGTTCCTTTGTCGACGACATAATTGCAGCCTTTTATGAACGGAAAAGTCACTTGCGAAGCGTTGAAGAAGGTAAGGAAACAGATAGCCGATGCGAACGGAATTCCTTATGAACCAGTTGTTTGTAACCACAAGGGTGACTGCCGTGGCACTTGCCCAGCCTGCGAGGCAGAGGTTCGGTATATAGAGCGCGAGCTGGCGGCCCGCAAGAACGAGAAGAAACACCTGCACATTGTTGGAGTGGCGAAAGACCTGTTGCCCTCGAAAGAGGACTTTGCCAAACATGCGGCAGCTGTGGCCATTGCGGCTGCTGCCAGTTTGTCGGTAATGCCGACAGAGGTTTGTGCGAAAAATTCTTCGACTGCAACTACGGAACAAGTTGGCAAAATAGTGACTGTAAAAGGAAAGGTGAAAGATGAAGTTGGTGTACTGCCTGGAACCTTAGTTACGATTAAAGGTACCGACAAAGAAGTGGAAACTGACGATAAAGGTAAATTTGAGATAGAAGCACCTATAGGTTCGGTTCTTGTTTTTGAATTTCTGGGATATGATCCTGTGGAGGTGCCTGTTAAGAAAGAAAAGAAAAATCTTAAGGTAAAATTCAAGTATTCAGAAAATGTGGGTATAGAAGGTGATATACCAATAGTCATGTGTGGAGGGGTGTCAAGAAGTTCTTTTGATTCTGAAGTGCAATTTAATCATCAATATCGGGAAAGTATTAATCATAAGCTATCTGTTGGAGACGCGATAGATGGTTTTTATGCTCCAGTCTATATGTCTACAACGAGTGGCCAACCAGGGGTCGGAAAATATAAGGATGTTTTAGGAAAGTCTTCTTTGATTGGGAATGAAAATCTGTTCATCGTATATGATGGCTTTCCTGCGGGAGGTAGTATTGGTAGGTATTCCCAGAATAATTTTTATATGGCAGATGTGAAGTCTGTGGATTTGAAGTTCGATAATTTGTCCCTGTATAAGTCTTGTAACTCGGGAGTTGGGACGTATGTTTCCATGGAAGGTGGGAGATCGGGCTATCTAATTCAATATAAGGGCTCTTTTTCAGTTTCGCAGTTTGCCAAGCGGTATTCAATGATGAACTTGCAAGAATATGCATCTTACCAGACTGCTAATCAGAACGAGAACACCTATTTTTTGAACACCTCGCTGTTGGGCAGAGGAACGGATTGGCAAGACAAGTTGTTCAGGACGGCAGTCGGTCACGACCACCATCTGTCGTTCAGTGGTGGTAACTATATAGAACGTTACTATTCGTCGTTAGGTTATACCAAACAAGAGGGGGTTATAGTAGGTTCCGGTTACGAGCGGATAGACGGTCGCATCAGTGTGGGCTTGAATCCGAATGACCGGTTGAATGTGGGTGCAGATGTGCATATCGGCCATCATGCTTCCACCGAAGTGGCGAACCTTCCACATCCGTCAGGACCTACGGTCTCTAATTACAGGGGGGTAGACGACAATGTGCTGGTGCAGACCCTCCTCCAGCAACCGTCTGACTCACCTTATAATCCAGACGGTTCTTATGCTGGCCCGGCAAAAGAGTCGGGTATGTCTGTAAATCCGGTCGCAGAGGTAAGGAATTCACCGTTGGAATATAAAGAGACGGATGTGCAGGGACACGCATTTATGAATTTTAAACTGTCTCGTAATTTGAAATGGTTCTCTGAGTTATCTACAGGAATGACCCGGTCCGATGAGCGTCTCTTCTTCCCACCATACGACTATGGAACACTTTCGCGTCCTGCCGAAATGGCTTCCTTGTACGAAGGAATGTATAACAGCAATTTGACGAATTTGATAACAGGTGTTTCGTATGACCGTGTTTTGTCGAAGATGCGCAAAATCGGGACATACATTTCCTTAAGATCAGAATCTTTCGATTGGGACGGCCAGATGGTGGAGGGAACAGGTTTTTCAACGAGTGTCTTGCCGGCCTTGAATTTGGCGTCGGAGGTCCATGGCAATCGTTATTTCGATGGTAATGCGTCGTTGCTCTCACTTTATGGAAGGGCATTATACGATTATCGGGCTAAATATGGATTAAAAGTAGATGGAAGTTTTGATAGGAGTTCCTTCTTTAATGCTGAAACGCAGTGGCGATTTTATCCCTCTGTCTCTGCAAACTGGATTGTAAGTAGAGAGGGCTTTTGGGAATATGGCGACCGTTTAAAACCTGTAACCCATTTGAGTTTGTCTGCCCGTTATTCCGAGTCGGGAAACAACCATTATTCTCAGTTGGTCTATATGTCGAACTGTTATGGGAACAATCCAGATTTAGAATGGGAACGAAACAGACTATATGCCCTATTGCTGAAAATAAACTTTGGGAAGAGAGAAGATTTTTATTATATAGACGATTATGTCTGTCTTACCGCGCGGGTTTTCCGCCGTGAAAACACCAACTTGATATTAGATGCCAATGCTGCCGGTTCGGAAAACGGGTTGGCTAAAAAGGATGCCTGCTTCGTAAATGCTGGGGCGATTAAGAATACGGGTTTCGATGTTGAACTGAGCAGCGATATTATTCAGGATTCCCTATTTAAAAAGCCAGTCTCATGGACTGCCGTTTTAAAATTTATGCACGTCCGTAACGAAGTGACGGACCTGGGACCGTTTTCCGCAGTGACGGAAAAGTCGGCTCCGTTGGGTGGGTATAGCCTGTTCGGTAACGACGTGACGGTAAACCGAACGGTGGTCGGCAGGGCTCCTGGCCAGTTCTATGGCTACAAATATGATGGACTGATTCAAAACGAGGCTGAACTGGCTGACTATAGGGCGAAAACTGGGCGGACAGCTAAGGTGGGAGATGTGAGATACAGTGCTACAGAAACCTATATAGGCGATCCGAATCCCGATTTCACGTTCAAGTTCGGGACAGACTTAAGTTGGGGACAGTGGTCGCTCAACGTTCTGTTTACTGGGGCTTACGGCAACGATGTCTACAATATGGTCCGCCAGCGCATATCGGAGCAGACGGCAGCGAACCGAAACTGCAACCTGAGTGCAGACTGCCTTGACTTTGCCCGCATAGCGTACGATGCGAAAGGCAATGCTTATGTGGCGAATGCGTCAACCTCGATGCCCCGTCCCGACTATGACGACATTTCGGATGCTGCAGCATCCGTCATCTCTGACCGTTACGTGGAAGACGGGTCTTATTTAAAAATTCAGACGGTGTCGCTGACTTATAGTCTGTCAAGCAAGATGACGAGCCTGTGGCATCTTGCTGATTTCCGTCTGACCGCATCTGTCGAAAACCTGCACACGTTCACTAAATACAGTGGTTACGACCCCGAGAATCCGGGTTGCGCCATCCGCCAGGGTGTGGACGAGGGCCGGTATCCGTCGCCAAGAACCTACCGGTTCTCGGTGTCGGTGAAATTTTAGAGAAGAAAAATAGGAGAGAAAACCAGTTGAATATGAACGGGAAAGTCACATGCGAAGCGTTGAAGAAAGTAAGGAAACAGATAGCCGACGCGAACGGCATTCCTTATGAACCAGTTGCTTGTAACCACAAGGGCGACTGCCGTGGCACTTGCCCAGCCTGCGAGGCAGAGGTTCGGTATATAGAGCGCGAGCTGGCGGCCCGCAAGAACGAGAAGAAACACCTGCACATTGTTGGAGTGGCGAAAGACCTGTTACCCTCCTATGAGTCTATGGCCAAACATGCGGCAGCTGTGGCCATTGCGGCGGCTACCAGCTTGTCGGCAATGCCGACAGAGGTTTGCGCAAAAAATTCTTCGACTGCAACTACGGAACAAGTTGGCAAAATAGTGACTGTAAAAGGAAGGGTGAAAGATGAAAGTGGCGGACTGCCTGGAGCCTTAGTTACGGTTAAAGGAACCGACAAAAGAGTGGAAGCGGACGATAACGGTGATTTTGAGATAGAGGCACCTGTAGGCTCGGTTCTTGTTTTTGAATATATTGGATGGGAAACTAAGGAGGTCGTAGTTAAGAAAAAGAAGAAAAAGCTGCAGGTGAAATTAGGAACTGCAGAAGCTGACGAAATTATGGGTTGTGCTGTTTCTAGTTATAGATTTACACGGCCAAATATACCTCTAATATCTGATTATTATATGCTCGAAACGGAATCGAGAGAAGTCTCTGCCGACAGGGTGGTGAAAGGATTGACCTCTGTAACTTATCCGTCTACATTTTCCGGGCAACCTGGAACAGGGCTGCAAACGGTTGCCTGTGGCCGTTCTTCTTTGGTCGGAGACGACAATTTATTGTTGACATTTGATGGTGTAGCCTACGATGCTATAGGGCGTTATACCCGGAATACGTTTAACACAGCCGATATTGATCATGTTACTTTTTCTTATGCCGGAACGCGTCTTTCCCGTAGTAGGAATACGGGAAAGGTTATGGACATTGCCATGAAAAAGGGTGGCCAATCTGCAAAAATCCAATATAATGGCTCTTTTTCGGTTTCGCAGTTTACTAAGCGGTATTCAACGATGAACTTGCCGGAGTATGCGTCATACCAGACTGCTAATCAGAACGAGAATACCTATTTTTTGAACACTTCGCTATTGGGCAGTGGAACGGATTGGCAAGACAAGTTGTTCCGGACGGCAGTCGGCCACGACCACCATCTGTCGTTCAGCAACGGTAACTATAAAAACCGTTTCTATTCGTCGTTGGGTTATACCAAACAAGAGGGGGTTATAGTTGGTTCCGGTTACGAGCGGATAGGCGGCCGTCTCAGTGTGGGTTTGGATTCCAAAGACTGGTTGGAAATGGGCGCAGATGTGTACGTCAGCCATCATGCATCCACCGAAGTGGCGAACCTTCCGCGTTTGGCAGGCCCTACGGTCTCTAATTATAAGGGGGTAGACGACAATGTGCTGGTGCAGACCCTCCTCCAACAACCGTCGGACTCGCCATATAATCTAGATGGTTCTTATGCCGGTCCGTCAAAAGAGTCGGGAGTGTCGGTAAACCCGGTCGCAGAGGTAAGGAACTCTCCGTTAGAATATAAAGAGACGGATGTGCAGGGGCGCACATATATGAATTTCAAACTGTCTCGTAATTTGAAATGGTTCAATGAATTGTCTACAGGTATGACCCGGTCCGACGAGCATCTCTTCTTCCCACCATACGACTATGGCACACTTTCGCGTCCTGCCGAAACTGCTTCCTTGTGCGAAGGGGCGTATAACAGTAATTTGACGAATTTGGAAACAGGTCTTTCTTATACAAAGAAAATCACCAGGTTGCACAATATCTTATTTCAAAGTGATCTGAGGGTAGAATCTTTTGACTGGGACGGCCAGATGGTGGAGGGTACAGGTTTTTCAACGAGTGTCTTGCCGGCCTTGAATTTGGCGTCGGAGACCCATATCAATCGTTATTTTGATGGAAGTGCGTCAATGTTTACACTTCATGGAGAAGCACAGTATTTTTATAGAGAAAGATACGGACTAGAATTTGATGGAGAATACGACGGAGCGTCTTATTTTGGAGACGAAAGGCATTGGAACTTCTATCCTTCTGTCTCTGCCCGATGGAATCTCAGTGTATATGATTTTATTGATGATATTCGCTATCATAGCCCGTTTGGCGTGGATTTGTTTAGTTTAGCGGCCAATTATTCCGAGTCGGGAAACAGACCGTATTCACAGTTGATTTATATGTCGAACAGTTATAGGAACAATCCAAATTTGGAGCAGGAACGGAACACACAATATATGCTGGGGCTGAAAATGAGTTTTAGCATAAAAGATAAATCTTATTTAGATTTTACTGCGCAAGTGTTTCGCCGTGAGAACACCAATTTGATATTAGATGCCAATGCTGCCGGTTCGGAAAACGGGTTGGCTAAAAAGGATGCCTGCTTCGTAAATGCCGGGGCGATTAAGAATACGGGTTTCGATGTTGAGTTGAGCAGTGATATTATTCGAGACACCCTTTTTTAAAAGCCGATATCATGGTCTGCCGCTTTAAATTTTATGCACGTCCGTAATGAAGTGACGGACCTGGGACCGTTTTCCGCTGTGACAGAAAAGTCGGCACCGCTGGGTGGGTACTGTCTGTTCGGTAACGACGTGGCGGTAAGCCGAACGGTGGTTGGCAAGGCACCCGGCAGGTTCTATGGCTACAAGTCAGAGGGTCTGATTCAAAACGAGGCTGAACTGGCAGACTATAGGGCGAAGACTGGGCGGACAGCCAGGGTGGGTGATGCGAAATACAGCGCTACAAAAACCTATATAGGCGATCCGAATCCCGATTTCACGTTCAAGTTCGGGACAGACTTAAGTTGGGGACAGTGGTCGCTCAACGTGCTGTTTACTGGGGCTTACGGCAACGATGTCTACAATATGGTCCGCCAGCGCATATCGGAGCAGACGGCTGCGAACCGAAACTGCAACCTGAGTGCAGACTGCCTTGACTTTGCCCGCATAGCGTACGATGCAAAAGGCAACGCCTATGTGGTGAATGCGTCAACCTCGATGCCCTGTCCCGACTATGACGACGCATCGGATGCCGCTGCTTCCGTCATCTCTGAACGTTATGTGGAAGACGGGTCCTACCTGAAAATCCAGACGGTGTCGCTGACTTATAGTCTGCCAAGCAAGATGAAGTGCCTGTGGCATCTTGCTGATTTCCGTCTGACAGCATCAGTAGAGAACCTGCACACGTTTACCAAATACAGCGGTTATGACCCTGAAAATCCGGGCAGTGCTATCCGACAGGGTGTGGACGAGGGCCGGTATCCGTCGCCAAGAACCTACAGGTTCTCGGTATCGGTGAAATTTTAGAGAAGAAAAATAGGAGAGAAAACCAGTTGAATATGAACGGGAAAGTCACTTGCGAAGCGTTGAAGAAGGTAAGGAAACAGATAGCCGATGCGAATGGCATTCCTTACGAACCTGTTGTTTGTAACCACCAGGGCGACTGCCGTGGCACTTGCCCAGCCTGCGAGGCAGAGATGCGTTATATAGAGCGTGAACTGGCGGTCCGCAAGCGTAAAGAGGGACACCTGCACATTGTTGGAGTGGCGAAAGAAGCGCTACCCTCAAAAAACGAGTTCGCAAAGCAGGCTGCCGTGTTGGCAATAAGCGCTGCTGCTACTTTGTCGGTTCTGCCAGCTGGTGTGAAAGCGCAGCGTGTGCCGCTTTTGCCAATAGAGTGTAACGATTCTAAACTGTTTTGGGTTAAGGGGGTCGTGCAAGATGAAGACGGTGTGTTGACTAATGTCAGTGTAATAAGGCCAAATACAGGAGAATCTGTGACGACCGACAAAGATGGACGCTTCAAGATAAGGGTGGCCAAAGGTGAAGTGTTGTTGTTCTGGCATGAAGTGTATGGGGAATACTCTATAAAAGTGGAGGAACCTCAGGATGATTTGGTCGTGATTATGGAACAGCCAATTACAGTATTACCCCCAATAGAATGTGAGAGTATGGCGTACGCACAATTTACAGGTCTAATGATCGGTAGTGTGAGTAGTCTGTCTGAGTCTAGGTTAGTAAACCCGAATAACGCCTTGCTTTATAGCGAGGGGGCGCGGTTTAACTCGGTATCGGGCCAGCCGGAAGCACCAATCTCAGTTCTTGCTCGTGGATATAATACACTTATAAAAGGAAGCCAGTTGTATGTGAATAATGGGGCTCCTATAGATGGAAATTTTAGTTGGAACCCCCTGCAATCGATAAACAAAGGAAATAATAGGTATATAGAATTAATCTACGATGGCAGGGGTATGGCAATGTATGGCTCTAGTGCTGCGAATGGAGCGACACTTGTGTCTGATGTTTTTAATAATGGTGTAAGTTATTATGGGGAGTTCTCGCTATCGCAGTTCTCCAAACGTTATAATATGATGAATGCCCCAAGGTATGCCGATTATGTAAATGCCCCCCTTATCGTAAATGACAGGGGGGAGTCTGATATTGGTCTGACACCAGCTGCCGATACCGATTGGCAGGATGTTCTGTTCTGGAATGCGCTGGGGCTTTCCCATCGTCTGGATGTGGGAGAATATAGTAATGACAAATTTGATTATAATTGTTCCTTAGGCTATACCAGCCAAGATGGCGTTATTGCATCTTCGGGGTTTGAAAGTGTCGACGGAAAAGTTATGGTGAACGTAAGGCCAAGTAAACGGGTGAATTTTGGAGCGAGAGTCAAAGCCAATCGCCAACAAATAGAACTGGTCAATATAGCGAAACCATGGTTTCTTGCCCCAACGGTGTACAGCTTTAAGGGAACTGACAACAATGTGCTTGTGCAGAATTTATTACAACTCCCAACTGACAGGCCCTATCATTCAGGTGGTAGTTTTGCAGGACCTGAAAATGCTGGAGGTGGAACGGCGAATACTATTGCAGAGGTGGAAGACTGTCCGTTACAGCGTAAAGAAACCAACATTTACGGAAGTACTTACTTGAATTTTATGTTCCCGACAATAAGATGGAATAACTTCTTCTCTGTAAACAGCGCAAATGTTGACGAGTGTTACAAACAATTGCCGTGCAAATATGGAGCACAGCAACAGACTTCGCAAGAAGCGATGTCGCTTGTGGGCGATTTTTATAGCAATCACATGTGCTTTTCTTCTGGAGTCGAATATCCTCATGAATTTAGAAAAAAACACAAAACCAAATTGTCATTGCAGACTGTTTTCGACCATTACAATTGGGAAGAACATACTACGGGAAAAATAGGTACAAGCCCTTCTTATAACCAGTTTAATGGAGACGGAAATTTATTTTCCGTCTTAGGAACAGCTGAGTACAGATATAAACATTTGTTTGATACAGATGTTTTTGGAAGGTACGAAAGAACAAACGGTCTGTTGGTAGGAGAACAACATGCATTCTATCCGGCCTGTGCATTGAATTGGAGATTCCATGAAATAGGTGCTTTCGAAGGCTTTTTTAGGGACGCGGACTTAGGAAAGAATTTTGAAGATGTGAGTTTTGTGATTCGTTATGGAGAATCGGGTAACAATTTCTTGTCGCAACCTGTATATTGGCAACTGCTTAGTGAAAATCCGGATTTGAAGTGGGAAAGAACAAGACAAGTCGATGCTTTGTTTAATGTAGACGTCAGTTGTTTTGACGTAATGTTGAAAACTTTCTATAAAAGAAGTGAAGATTTGATTATGCTCGACCAAACGAGTGGATCGTTTATAAATGCGGGGAGCATTGAAAACAAAGGCTTTGAAACTGTTGTCTTTTGCAATACTGCGAACAGCCAGAATACTTTTTTTACTATGACAAAACTCGCATTCTCGAAAGTCTTCAGTAAGGTTCTTGACCTTGGCCCTTACCAAAGTGTGACAGAGCAATCTGACCCTTATGGCTCTTACCGTTTGTTCGGGACGGAAATGAGTATTAACCAGACCGAAAAAGGCGGGGCTCCTGGTCGATTCTACGGGTATAAGTCGTTGGGCATCATTCAGAATGAAGCTGAGAAAGAAGCCTACAATGCAGCCACTGGCCGAACTGCGCGAGTTGGCGACGAAAAGTTCAGTGCTGGTAAAACTTATATAGGCGATCCGAATCCTGATTTCACCTATAGTTTGTGTGTGGAAATTCATTGGAAGAGATGGTCTATAGCTGCGGGGCTAACGGGTTCTCAAGGTAATGACGTGTACAATTTGGTACGTCAGCGTATTTCATCGCAAACCGAAGCCAACAAATACTGCAATTTGTTGGCCGATTGTATAACCTTTGCCCAAGTGAAAACCGATGCCAATGGTAATGACTATGTGGTGAATGCTTCAACACAGATGCCTCGTCCCGACTATTCGGCCACGGGTGGAGTTGACGCTGCTGTGGTTTCGGACCGCTTTGTGGAAGACGGTTCCTATCTGAAACTGCAACACTTGAGTTTGGCTTATGAGTGGACTGCCAAGAAAAAGAAAAAATGGAATATCAACCAACTGAAAGCTAAGTTCTCAGTAGAGAACCTGCACACGTTTACCAAATACAGCGGTTATGACCCTGAAAATCCGGGTTGCGCCATCCGCCAGGGTGTGGACGAGGGCCGGTATCCGTCGCCAAGAACTTACCGGTTCTCGGTGTCGGTGAAGTTTTAGGTAAAAGCCATAAAATGAGGAGTTTGAATTGTAGTTAGATGGGAATCGTACAAATTTACGATTCCCTTTTAAATAAAAGATTATCAATAAAATGATGATTGAATGGCGTTGCTGTTGAGTGCAGATAGAGACTCTAAAGACGTTGTGAGGAATCAGTTGACTTGAAAAGACTCTAATTTTTTGTTTCTCACAATAAAAAAAAGTCAATAGCCGATTTACTCTCGTTCAATTTGTCTATCTTTGTAGTCCATATAATATTTTAATTTGGATTATCAGTGGGCGAGAAATTTGAATTGATAGCGAAAACCTTTCAAGGCTTAGAGGAAGTACTTGCAAAGGAGTTGGTGAAACTGGGTGCGGAGAAAATTGAGGTGTTACGCCGTGGTGTCAGTTTCTGGGGCGACCAGGAGATGATGTACAAGGCGAACCTTTGCTTGCGCACAGCAGTAAGAATCATTAAGCCTATTTACAGCTTTACGGCCGAAAACGCCGACGAGGTGTATGAGAAGGTAAAGAACTTCGGTTGGGAGGATTATCTCGACAACTCTAAGACTTTCGCTATTGACGCTGTTGTTAATTCAGAGCGGTTCCGCCACTCGCAATACCTTTCGTACAAGGTGAAGGATGCTATTGCGGACCGTTTCCGCGAACGTACCGGCCAACGTCCTTCTGTACGTTTGAACAATCCCGATTTACGTATTAATGTCCATGTTTCGAATGTAGAGGTAACCCTGTCGCTCGACAGTTCGGGTGAGCCTTTGTTCAAGCGTGGTTACCGGACGGGGCAGACCGAGGCTCCGATTAACGAAGTACTGGCTGCTGGTATCTTGTTGCTGGCAGGTTGGGATGGCCAGCAAGACTTGATTGACCCTATGTGCGGTTCTGGCACGTTCTTGGTTGAGGCTGCGCTTATCGCAAAGAATATTATGCCGGGTATTTACCGCGACAGTTTCGCTTTTGAAAAGTGGGCTGATTTCGATGCGGACCTGCTCCAGCGCCTGTATGACGACGATTCGCAGGAACGTGAATTTACCCACAAGATATATGGTTCCGACATTCTGAAGCAGGCCATTGCTATTACTGACGACAACGTCAAGAGTGCGGGTGTGACCGACTGCGTGGTTACCAAGGTGACTCCTTTTGAGGAGTTGGAACTGCCTTCTAACGATGCTGTTATCGTGTCGAATCCGCCGTATGGTATCCGCTTGAAGGACGGGGAGACCAGCACGCTCTACGAGCGTTTTGGCGACAAACTGAAAAAGGAATGCACCGGAATGAGTGCTTGGATTATCACCCCGCCGAACCCCGATACTACACAGAGTATCGGCTTGGCACCAAGCAAGCGTTTCGCTTTAGACAATGGCGGCATTGCATGCGAACTCCGCCGTTACGATATGTTTGCAGGACGCAGAGACGACTTCTTGCGTGAAAAGGCAGCTAATGCCGATGCAGTAAACGCGGAAGAGACTCCTGCCGAAGAGTTGGGCTATACCTTCCGTAAATACGAATATCCTGATCCGGATGCCCGAGAAATAGAGGAGGACGGCCCTCGACGTGGCACAGAGAGAAAGCCTTTTGGCTCACGCCGTGACGACAGTGGCCGTGGTTTTGGCCGTGGCTCTCGTGATGGTGAGGGCGATGATACCGACGGCTACACTTTTGAAACGGAAGAAGAACGCGCTGCTTACTTGCAATACAAGTTACGCCACCGCCGTTTTGAGGAAAGAAAGGAACGTGAGGCCCGTGCGGCGCAGCGTGCCGAGAAAGAGGGGGAAGGTCGACCAAGAGCCACTCGCAGTGAGGGTGAGAATCGTGGACGCAACGGCTTCCGCAAAGACAGCCACCGCGGATTCAATTCGGAGCGTGATAAAAATTTCGGAGGAAACGAACGCTTCACCGGTCAAAGCTGGAGGCGTGACGGCTACCGTACAAGAGAAGAACGTGGCGGAGAACGTCCGGCACGGCACGATTTTAAAAACGATAACTACCAGCCAAAACGTAAATTCGACCGTAGGAAAAAACGTGGCGGTGACGAAGGAGAATAATAGGCTTGAATATAGCTGGAATTCGGATTCTGAATGGTAGCGTACACAGTTGCCTATTCGAGAATCGTATGAGATTGACTAATATAGTAAGGGGGCGTTCAGTTGCTCCCTTACTTTTTTTGGTAAGATGCTCCTTTACAATTATTTTGTCTGTTCGTAAATAAATAGTATTTTTACCTCGGTATAAAGGATGATGGCTTATGGAAAAGGAATATAAAGGAACAGAGGCACGCTACATAAATCCCCTCACTGATTATGGTTTCAAGAAAATTTTTGGAGATGAGGAGATAATGCGCGCTTTCCTAACCGACTTGTTGGAACCTGCGTCTCCGATTAAAACAATCAATTTCCTTGATAAGGAATTAGGAGCTGAAACAGAGTCGGAACGAGGCGTTATTTATGATCTTAGGTGTGAGACGGAAGATGGCAAAAGGTTTATTGTTGAAATGCAGAACAGAAGTCAGTCGCATTTTAGCGACCGCATCCTTTTCTACTTGTCCCGTTCCTTTTCTTTGCAAGAGAAGAAGGGTGCGCTTAATTGGAATTATGCGCTTGAACCTGTATATGGCATTTTCTTCCTCAATTTCAAACTGTCAGGTTTTAAAGCCCGGGCGAAACGGACTATTCAGTTAAAGGTAGAGGAGACCAATGAAGTCTTTTCCGATAAACTTCGTGCCTATACCCTTGAACTGCCCAGTTTTAGGGAAAAACCGCTGACATTCCCTAAGGAAAAAATAGAGTATTGGCTTTATAATTTAGCAAATATGGAAACAATGACAAATGCGATACCGTATCAAGATAAACAGCCAGCGTTTAAGAAAATGGGAAATATTTCTGAACTAGTACGTATGACTCCAGAGGAACTGTCGAAGTACAATATCAGTCTTGATGTGTTCAGAACCAACTATTCTGTAATGGAGAATGAACGGGCTGAAGGTCTCAAGCAAGGAATCCAACAAGGAATCCAGCAGGGAATCCAACAAGGAATCCAACAAGGAATCTCGCAAAGTAAGTATAATACGGCGAAAAAAATGATAGAAAAGGGATATACTGCAGAAGAAATAGCAGATATAACCGGACTGCCAATTGACGAAATTGGCCGTTTGTGAAATTCCTATTATTATGTACCGGTATCAAGATAAACAGCCAGCGTTTAAGAAAATGGGAAATATTTCTGAACTAGTACGTATGACTCCAGAGGAACTGTCGAAGTACAATATCAGTCTTGATGTGTTCAGAACCAACTATTCTGTAATGGAGAATGAACGGGCTGAAGGTCTCAAGCAAGGAATTCAGCAAGGAATTCAACAAGGAATCCAACAAGGTGTGGCAAAAAACCAATACGATACTGTTATAAAAATGATACAAAAAAGGTATTCGGTAGAAGAAATTTCGGAGATAACCGGATTGCCAGAAGAAGAGGTGAGCCGGATTTTCATTGGCTGGAACAAATGATTCTTTCCGGTATAGGTAAGGCGTTTTGTGTATAAATTGGTTTAGTTGGTCGTAATTGTAGTGTTAGCCCATAAAAAACGGCTCGGAGTTTTTCCCGAGCCGTAAGTGTATAATGATTACCTCTTTTTTTTGAAGAACTTTTTCATTAGTTCTGCACATTCATTTTCAAGTATACCTCCAATAACCACACATTTGGGGTGTAGTGCGGAAGGAGAGAATTGCGAGTAGCCGCGCTTGGGGTCGGAAGCGCCATACACCACTTTCGATATTTGCGACCACCCCAAAGCCCCGGCACACATGATGCAGGGCTCAACTGTTACGTAAATAGCGCAGTCTGTCAGATATTTGCCGCATTCTCCTTCGGCAATGGTTATTGCCTGCATTTCGGCGTGGGCGGTAACATCGTTTAGTGCCTCGGTCATGTTGTGGGCGCGAGCAATAACTTGTCCGCCACATACAATAATTGCACCGATAGGCACTTCCCCGTCCTCGCCTGCCGCTTGTGCCTCTTTAAGAGCCATGCGCATATAGTCCTCGTCTGTTTTTCCTGTCAGCATATTCTTACTCCTTTTTTGCCAGTTTAGTGATGTCGATGCCCGGTGGCATGAACGGAGCAACGTCTTTCCCGTAGCGGAAAACGTCTCTAACGACTGTTGAACTGATGAACGAGTGCTGTGGTTCGGTGAATAGAAGGATGGTGTCGATGCCCGATATTTGGCGGTTGGCATCGGCGATAGTTTTCTCGTATTCGAAGTCTTGTATAGAGCGGATGCCACGAAGGATGATGGTGGCGCCCACTTTTTTTGCGTAGTCAACGGTCAGTTGGTCGTAACTGTCGACAACAACGCGCGGCTCGTTGGCAAAAGCCTGGTGGATAATGCTTTTTCGGGTGCTCAGGTCAAACAGTGTGTGCTTGGCCCCGTTCACACCTATGGCGACTACAATCTTGTCAACAAAGGCAAGAGCGCGGTTCACAATAGAGTAGTGTCCGATTGTAAAAGGGTCGAAACTGCCGGGGAAGACGGCAATGCGTTCTTTCTTGCAGGTTCCGTTGTCTGTTTTGCTCATTATAAATACTAATGTTTGGGGAGGAAAGCGTGTGTGGACGTCCCCTCCTTATCGCGTTATTAATTAGTTGTGTTTTTGTTCTCGCTAGAGAATGCGTTCCAACCTTGTGCTACGATGTTGTGCTCCTGGCCGTCGCGTCCAATCAGACAACACCCCATTTCAGGCTTTGTGGTGTGTCCGATGACCTTAATGCCTTTCAGGTTTTGGAAAACATCGTTCATCTCAAGTGGAACGGTGAAGAGTAATTCGTAGTCTTCGCCGCCGTGAAGAGCTACGGTGCTTACATTCATATTCACCTCTTCGGCCATAACGGCAGTCTGGTAGTCGATTGGTAGCCGTTCTTCGTATATTCGGCAGCCGACGTTGCTTTGCTTGCAGATGTGGAGTAACTCCGATGATAATCCGTCCGATATGTCCATCATAGCCGTTGGCACTACATTGATGCGATCCAGAGCTTCTATAATGTCTTTGCGGGCTTCGGGCTTCAGTTGGCGTTGGATGATGTAGCTTTTTGATGCGAACACTTCCCCGTCGGTGTCGGGAGCCAGTCCGGTCTTTTTGTAAACCTGGTTCTCGCGTTCCAGAAAGAGCAGTCCCATATAGGCAGCGCCAAGGTCGCCCGACACGCAGATGAGGTCGGTGCTTCCTGCGGTGTTGCGGCAGACTACTTTGTCAGGGTCGGCTTCTCCAATGCAGGTGATAGAGATGGCCAGTCCGGTCAGACTGGCGGAGGTGTCACCGCCGACGATGTCGACACCATATTGTTCGCAGGCGATGCGGATGCCGGCATACAGTTCTTCGACATCTTCAAGGGCGAATTTTTTCGAGAAAGCCAGCGAAACTGTAATCTGTTTGGGTGTCCCGTTCATGGCATAGATGTCAGAGAAGTTGACCACAGCAGCCTTATATCCAAGGTGCTTGAGAGGACAATAGGCGAGGTTGAAGTGTACACCCTCCATCAACAGGTCGGTAGTGACCAGAGTGCGCTTGCCGTTGTTGAAGTCAAGAATGGCAGCATCGTCGCCCACACCTTTTATAGTAGAAGGGTTGGGCTGTGGCAGATTCTCGGTCAGGTGGTCGATGAGTCCGAACTCACCCAAAGTTGATATTTCGGTTCTGTCTTTTCCTTCTTTCATTGTGCTTATTTTTTTAAGTCAGCAATAGCTTGTCTGATGGCAGCAGGAAAATAGATGTATTCCAATTTGTGGACATTGGCAGCCACATCGTCGGGTGTGTCGGTTGGTAGTACGGGACAGTGAGCCTGGCAGATGGTGTTGCCGTGGTCGTAATGGCTGTCAACATAGTGGATGGTGATGCCGCTTTCCGTCTCCTTGGCGGCAACAACCGCCTCGTGCACATGGTGCCCGTACATGCCTTTGCCTCCGTATTTAGGAAGCAGTGCCGGATGAATGTTGACGATTCGGTGAGGAAAAGCCTCGACCATATCGGCAGGAATCTTCAGCAGGAAGCCCGCCAAAATGATGAAATTGATGTCGTCGTTTTGCAATTTTTTCAGAATGGACCCGTCTTCAAGTTCAGATTTAGAGAAAGTTAGCGACGGAATTCCCAATTTTTTAGCGCGCTCGTGCACGTAGGCATCTTGTTTGTTAACTAAAATGTAGGGAAAACACACGTCGTTGTCGTTTGCAAAATTTGTAATGATGTTTTCTGCGTTACTGCCTGAACCTGAGGCAAAAATGGCTATTCTTATCATATTAATCCTGAAAATTTATGCTGTTTTGAAGAGCTTAAAATATGTTATAAAATATGCAAATCTGGAAATTTGGCAGTCGATTGTTTTTTTAATTGCTCAGAATTAGTAATTTTGTGCAATTTTTAAAAATCGTAGCTGAAAGGGAATTTCCATTTCGGTCACAAAATTAGCATTTTATAATTTATTCATTAATTAAACAGATAAAAATTATGGCAAACGAAGATGTAGCATCAAGAGTTAAGGCTATTATTGCTGACAAGTTGGGTGTAGAAGAATCAGAGGTTACTCCAGAAGCAAGCTTCACTAACGACCTTGGTGCTGATTCTCTTGACACTGTTGAGTTGATCATGGAATTCGAAAAGGATTTCAACATCACTATTCCAGAAGAAGAGTCAACTAAGATTGTTACTGTAGGTGACGCAATTGCTCACATCGAAGCAGCAGTAGCAAAATAAGTTCATTTATAGCTTTTTCATAAAGTATGGAATTAAAAAGGGTTGTAATTACAGGTCTTGGTGCCGTTACACCTATTGGTAAATCTGTTCCAGAAACATGGAAGGCCGCCCTTGAGGGTGTAAGTGGAGCAGCTCCGATAACATTGTTCGATGCCTCGAAACACAAGACTCAGTTCGCGTGTGAGGTGAAGGACTTTGACCCGTTGCTCTATTTCTCCAAAAAGGATGTAAGAAAGTTCGACCGCTATGCACAGTTTGCAGTCGCAGCCGCTACCGAAGCGGTGAAAGATGCAAATTTTGACATGGAGAACACCAACCTCGACCGTATAGGAGTCATCTTTGCGTCGGGTATTGGTGGTATTGAGACTTTCGAAGAGGAAGTCGGCAGTTATTATGCTGACCCTGAACGCAATCCGCGTTTCAATCCGTTCTTCATACCGAAGATGATTGGCGATATTGCGGCAGGCCAAATATCAATGATGTACGGTTTCCGTGGTCCAAACTTCGGTACTGTATCGGCTTGTGCCTCTTCAACCAACGCTATTTGTTGCGCATTCGATACTATTCGGTTGGGCAAGGCAGATGCAATTGTAACTGGTGGCGCTGAAGCTGCCATTACCGCATCGGGTGTTGGAGGCTTTAATTCCATGAAGGCGCTATCAACTCGAAACGATTCGCCAGCCACGGCTTCCCGTCCGTTCTCATTGTCACGCGATGGCTTTGTAATGGGAGAGGGCTCTGGTTGTCTGATCTTCGAGGAAATGGAACACGCTCTACAGCGTGGCGCCAAGATTTACGCCGAAATAGTAGGTACTGCTGGCTCGGCAGACGCCCACCACATTACAGCTCCTCATCCAGAAGGTCTGGGTGCGAAGTTGGTGATGCAGGCGGCCCTGAAGGACGCTGGAATGAAACCAGAAGACATCGACTATATCAACGTTCACGGAACTTCGACCCCTGCGGGCGATGTCGCTGAACTGAAAGGTGTTCAGGAAGTTTTCGGCGATGCCGCTTACAAACTGAACATCAGTTCTACAAAGTCGATGACTGGTCATATGTTGGGTGCTACTGGTGCTGTAGAGGCTCTGTTCTGCACACTGGCTGTTGTTAACGACATAGTTCCTCCTACTATTAATCATGCTGATGGAGATGAAGATCCTCATTTCGATCCAAAGTTGAATCTGACTTTCAACAAAGCACAGAAGCGTGTTGTAAGGGCTGCGCTCTCTAACACATTCGGTTTTGGTGGACACAATTCAACTGTTATTGTTAAGAAATTCGTAAAATAAAGACGTGTTTAACAATCTTATAAAGAAAATAAGGCTCTTTAGGGTTCCCCGAAAAGAGCCTTATCTTTTTCTGACCAAAATAGGTATTGTACCTAAAAACATTCAGTATTACGAGGTGGCTTTCTCCCACAAGTCGGTGGGTAAGAAAGTAGATGGCAAACAAGTGAACAATGAACGCTTGGAGTATTTGGGTGACGCTCTGCTTGACGCTATTGCGGCCGACATCCTTTATAACGCCTATCCGTCTAAACCCGAAGGTTTTCTGACCAATGCGCGTGCAAAACTCGTGCAGCGCGAAACGCTCAACAAAGTGGCTGTATCAATGGGGCTTGATAAAATTGTCGTGTTCCCGTCTAAAAACCAGCCACATAACATCAATGTCTTCGGAAACGCCTTTGAAGCCTTGGTTGGGGCCCTGTTCCTCGACTATGGCTACGACGAATGCCGGACTTTCTTTAACGATGTGGTCTTGGCGCGCTTTATGAATCTGGAAAAAGTAGTAAGTGTAGAGGTCAATTTCAAGTCGAAGCTGATCGAGTGGTGCCAGAAATACCGAGCCCATGTCGACTTCAACTTGTTGGAAACAAAGAAAGATGACAAGGGTAACCAGCTGTTCCAGACTATGATTATGATTAACGGTATACCTGCCGGTACGGGTAACGGATATACTAAACGCGACAGCCAGCAGAAAGCCGCTCAGAAGGCTTTGGCGAAAGTTCGGACAAACAAAATGCATTATCTGAGCTCGAAGGTGCTGAAAAAGGGTCCTGACGACCAACCGGCCGAGGATGAAACACCGCAGGCTCCTCTTGCAGAAACTAATTAACCTTGGATAAATGGCGTTATGGGACAAGATGTCTCACAACGCCATTTTTTGTGTTTTACTAGTTAATTGTTGTATTGGTTAACTTTGTTGGATTTGCAACTAATGTGTGCGGTTTGTTGGTTTTTTGCGTCTTGTTTCCTAACTTTGTCGCAGATTTAGATATCAACAGATGTTAGAGAATTTACATTTGGGTACTTTCGCTTCTGAAAATGCCCGCCGTTTTGGCGAAAAAGTAGCCTTTTACAACAGAAATGAAAAAGGCGAATGGCTGCCTATAACGTGGCGTGAGGCCAATGAACAAGTAGAACGGATGGCGATGTCGTTCCTGGCTTATGGTTTGAAACCTGGCGACAAGGTCGGCATCTATTCCCAGAATATGGTGGAGATAATTGTTGTTGATCTGGCTTTACAGTCTATCCGTTGTGTTTCTGTCCCTATGTATGCTACCCAAAGTGCCGAACAGGTAGACTACATCGTCAAAGATGCCGACATTCATATAATTTTTACCGGCGAACAATTCCAATTCGACGAAACTGCGAAGGTTATTGCCAATAACGATGCCATCCGTACGGTTGTAGGCATTGACCCCTCGATCGATTTCGGGGGAATGGAGCAGGCCGTCCGTTACTCCGACTTCCTTAAACTGGGAGACGGCAATGCCGAATTGAAAGCCGAACTTGAGGAACGGCAAAAACAACTCAACTACGAAGACCTTTCCATCTTGATCTATACCAGCGGTACTACCGGCGAGCCTAAGGGCGTGATTATTACAGCTGGCAATGCGCACCATGCGTTGGTTATCCACCGCGACCGTATGGGACATCTGCTGGAAAAGGGTGGCGTTTCGATGAGTTTCCTTCCGTTAAGCCATATATTTGAGCGTGGTTGGTGCTATGTGTGCATGATGAGCCAGATTCCGATTTACGTAAACCGGAATCCGAAAGAGATAGCCGAGCGTTTGAAGGAAGTCCGCCCAAGTTATATGTGTGCGGTTCCACGTTTTTGGGAAAAGGTTTATTCGGGAGTTCACGAGAAGTTAGAGGCTTTCCCTGGCTTCTTGCGCAAGTTTGCCTTTCATGCTATTGAAGTGGGCAAAGAATATAATTTGGGATACAAAATGGTGGGTAAAAAGCCATCAGCCTGGTTGACGTTCCGCTACAATTTTTACAATAAGACCCTTTTCCACGCACTTCGCAAAGCCGTCGGCATTGAACGGGGAATGATGTTCCCAGTTGCCGGGGCCGCTTGTAGCGAGAAGGTGAACGCCTTCATGCACAGTGTGGGTGTCAACTTCGTGGTAGGATACGGACTGACTGAAACCTTCGCTACCGTATGTTGTTACAATGTCGATAACGGCGGATACATGCTGACGTCGGCCGGAGAACTGATGGACGGTTACGAGGCTAAGATTGACCCGACTAACAACGAGATTCTGTTGAAGAGTCCGACCATTACCCCTGGTTATTACAACAAACCGGCCGCTACCCGTGAAGCGTTTACAGAAGACGGTTTCTTCCGTACTGGCGATGCCGGGCGGATGGTGCAGGGGGCGCGTAGCACCGAATTGGTTATCGTTGAACGCATCAAGGAACTTTTCAAGACATCGAACGGTAAATACATCGCACCGCAACAGATAGAAATGCTGCTGGAGGGCGACAAGTATATTGACCAGAGCTGTGTGATTGCCGACGGCCGCAAGTACGTTACTGCCCTGCTTGTTCCAGAGTACAAACAGGTCGAAAACTTTGCTGCTGAAAACGGCATTGCCTACAACTCGATGGAGGAACTGCTGGCCAACGCAAAGGTACAGGAACTGTTCACAAAACATGTGGCCGATGCGGTAGAGAAACTGGCCGCTTACGAGAAAGTGAAATACTTTACCTTGTTGGCACATCCGTTCAGCATGGATAAGGGTGAGTTGACCAATACCCTGAAGATGAAGCGTAAGGTCATCAACCAGCACTTTGCGGAACAGATTGAGTCGATGTACAGTCACTAACAGGGGGAAAATAGCAAGAACAGCGGGGACATACCGGAAGCGGCGTGTCCCCGTTTCTTATCTCACAAGTGCGTTTCGCTTTATTATTTCCCACATTTTTAATAACTTTGCACCCGCAAACAATTAATCTCCATTTATTAACAAATATGATTACGATAGACCAACTTAAAGATGTGTTGGAACGCGAGGGCGCGTTGAGGAGGTATCTTTGACATCGATGCCAAGTTAATACAGATTCAGGAAGAGGAACTCCGTACCCAGGCTCCTGGCTTTTGGGACGACCAGAAGGCGGCCGAGGCCCAGATGAAGAAGGTGAAGGACCTGAAACGTTGGGTTGAACTTTATAACGAGGTGCATGTTGCTGCGGAAGAAACGCAGAATGCCTTCGAATTCTATAAAGAGGAGATCGTTACCGAAGAAGAGGTCGATGCCGCGTATGCGCATGCCAAGGCGCTGATTGAGGACCTCGAGTTGCGCAATATGCTCCGTAATGAGGAAGACCACATGGATGCCGTGCTGAAAATTGTGGCCGGCGCTGGTGGTACCGAGGCGCAAGACTGGGCCGACATGCTTTTCCGTATGTACCAGCGCTGGTGCGAACGAAGGGGTTACACCTACAGCATCTCGAACTTTCAAGAAGGTGATACAGTGGGCATTAAAACAGCCTCGATTGAGATTCACGGAGATATGGCCTATGGCTATTTGAAGAGTGAGAATGGTGTGCACCGCTTGGTGCGTGTGTCGCCTTACAACGCGCAGGGCAAACGAATGACTTCCTTCTCTTCTGTGTTTGTCGTACCTCTGGTAGATGACAGTATTGAGGTGAATGTCGACGTCAGCAAAATATCGTGGGATACTTTCCGGTCGAGTGGCGCCGGTGGTCAGAACGTGAACAAGGT
>DGTD01000109.1:0-41035 GCA_002396385.1 Bacteroidales bacterium UBA4345 | reverse complement strand
CAGAACGTGAACAAGGTGGAGTCGGGTGTGCGCCTGCGTTACCAGTTCACCGACCCGTATACGGGCGAACAAGAGGAAATCTTGATTGAAAATACCGAAACCCGCGACCAACCTAAGAATCGCGAGAATGCGATGCGACAGTTGCGCTCTATCTTGTATGACAAGGAACTGCAGCACCGACTTGCCGAGCGCGACAAGGTGGAAGCTGCTAAGAAAAAGATTGAATGGGGTTCGCAAATACGCAGTTACGTCTTCGACGACCGCCGTGTAAAAGACCACCGTACCAACTTCCAAAGCAGCAATGTGCAGAATGTGATGGACGGCGACATCGACGACTTTATCAAAGCTTATCTGATGGAGTTTGGCGGAGGCGAAAACAATTAAACCCGTTGCGGGGCTTCAGAATGGTATAAAGAGGGTTGGTTGACACCCTCTTTTTTTAATTCAGACAATAGAAAGATGACGAAAAAAAAGGTTTTAATCTCCTACCACCTGCTCGATGAGGGCTTGGAGGAACTCCGTGAAAAATGCGAGGTGACGATGCCCGAATCTGGGCCGTTCAGTAAAGCGGAGTTGATGGAACTGCTTCCACAGTACGATGCGTTGCTCTCCGCTTTTTCGTTGAAGGTCGACAAAGAAGTGATAGATGCAGGAGGCTCTCGCTTGAAGGTGATATCGAACTATGCCGTGGGCTTCGATAATATTGATACAGACTATGCCCGACAGAAGGGAATTGCTGTGTGCAACACGCCTGACCCCGTGGTTGAACCGACAGCCGAACTGGCTTATGCCCTGATGGGCTGCGCCGCCCGCCGTTTGGCGGAAGACGACCGGAAAATACGTATCCCTAACGGATTGAAGTGGGGCACTTTCGAGAATTTGGGCGTGGGTATGTACGGCAAAACGCTGGGTATAATTGGTATGGGACGCATAGGCCAGGCTATAGCCCGCCGTGCAGTGGCCGGTGGTATGCATATCGTTTATTACAACCGCCACCGCCTCGATGAACCGACCGAACGGCTCTATGGTGCCGAATACAGACCTTTCGACGAACTGTTGGGTGTCTCAGACTTTGTGGCGTTAAGTACTCCGTTGACAAACGAGACCCGCCATCTGATTGATGCTGGAGCTCTGGCTAAAATGAAGCGCTCGGCAATTCTGGTCAATACCGCACGCGGGGCCGTTGTTGACGAACAGGCTTTGGTGGAGGCGCTGCGCAACCGTACGATCAGAGGCGCTGCCCTCGATGTGTTTGAACACGAGCCGGTGGTGACCGACGAACTGTACCACCTCGACAATGTGGTGTTGTCGCCCCATTGTGGAACTTCCACTGTTGACGCCCGCATAGCGATGGCGCGTTTCGCCGCACAAAACATCCTTAACTTTTTCAGTGGAACTGGCCGTGTCTGCCGTGTGGTCTGACATAAAGGGAAAAATAGGGTGGCTGTTTGCCGCCCTTCTGCTTTTCCTTCCAGCTCCTGTCTGTTCTGCTTTGCGAATTAACGAAGTGGTGCAGTGCAATGTCGGAAAATTGACAGACGAACTGAACGAATTTCCCGACGGATGGGTAGAACTTTATAACGACGGTCCCGCTGCCGTAAGCCTGCATCAGTATGCGGTTGTTAGAAAAAATCGGTTTGCTAAGGCTTACCGGCTGCCTGGAATAGAGCTGCCGCCATATGCTTATGTACTGCTCTATTGCGACAAAGAGGGGAAAGGGCTGCATACCGACTTCCGGTTGCCGATAGACACCGTGTCGTCTCTTTTCCTGTTCCGAACAGACGGTACTGTAGCCGACTCGGTCGAACTACCGCCGATGTTGGCCGCCAATGTGCCCTATTGCCGTCAGCCGGCTGGTGTCTGGCGTTTCTGTGAAACTGCTACACCCGGCTTGCCGAATGCCTCCGATTCTGTTTCAGCACAGGCTCCCGCTCCTTCGTTTTCGGAATCGGGCGGAGTGAAGGACGGGGCATTCTGCCTGCAGTTGGCTCTCCCCTTAAACGCACCTTCTGGCAGCTGCATCCGTTATACGACCGACGGGTCGGAACCCGATGGAGAGTCTGCCCGTTATGTACACCCGCTAACTATTTCCCAAAGTGTGGCAGTGCGGGCAAAGACGTTTGCCCCAGGCTATGCCGACAGCCCTACACAAACACACAGCTACCTCTTCCTAAACCGGCAACAAACGCTGCCTGTAGTGTCGTTGGTGGCCGATAGCGCTTTCTTTTACGACGATGAACTGGGAATTCTTGTGAAGGGAATCTATGGAAAAACGCATCCAAATTCGGTTCCCGTGGTAGACGTTTTCGGCCGTGCCAACTATTATTACGGGTGGCATCGGCCGGTCAATATCGAGTATTTCCCTGTCGGAGCAGAAACGGAGGCCCTTAATCAACCGGCCCAGACCAAGGTGGGCGGAAAGGCGGGGCGGCGTCAGGCTGAAAAGTCGTTGGTCTTGAAGGCCGACAAACGTTTTGGGGCTAACTCTTTCCTTTATCCTTTCTTTGAAGACAAACCCTGGTTGACCTCCAACAAGTCGGTAGTGCTCCGAAATTCGGGGCAGGATGCTCCCTATACCTATTTCCGCGATGCTTTCGCCCATAAGGCCTTCGCCCGTCACACCTCTGTCGATTACCTGTCGTACCAGCCTGTCATCTTATACTTGAATGGCAACTATATGGGGATAAGGAATCTGCGTGAGCGTAGTAATGACGACTACTTGAGGGCTAATTATCGGGACTTGCACGGTTTTGACCTGATAGAGGGTTTTGGAGGGCTGGTCAAGAGTGGTGACTCTGCCGCATTCTGCCAGTTCCGGGAGGTCTATTCCAACAGTGCTTCCTCTTATCTGCAACTCGATTCGCTGATGGATGTGGATGAGTTCGCCGACTACCTTATTCTTTACGCTCTGTTCTGTAATACCGATTTTCCGGGAAACAATATGCTGATGTGGAAGACGCCCGCAACCAAGTGGCGGTGGATAGTAAAAGACTTCGATTCCGCTATGGGGGTGTCAAGGTCCCCGGCTACGTTCCAGTACCTGAATTATATTCTACGTGAACCGCCGTTTACAGACCGTGGCGTCTTTAACTCGGAACAATCGTGCCTGTTGTTCAGGAAAATGATGTCGTTTCCGCAATTCCGGCAGATGTTTATCGACAGGGCGGCTGTCTATATGGGAACTTTCGCCTCGGTAGAAAGTCTGACGCGTCTGGTCGACAGTTTGGCGACAAACATCGAGTACGAAATGCCTTTCTTTATGGAAATGCGTCAGAAGGACGAATTGAAATGGACGTGCTCGGTTGTGGCTCTGAAAAAATGGCTGGCCGACAGGATTCCCTTTTTTTATGCCGACTTGTCGCGCTTCTTCCATATGGGTGATCCTGTGCCGCTGAAGGTGATTGCTGGTGAAAAGGGATGCCTTAATAACATCGCATTGGCGGACGGTTGCTTCGACGGAATGTTTTTCAGCGGGCGGAGAATGCGTGTTTCGGTAGATAGTTCGGTGGCATTTCAAAGTGACGGATATCAAAGTGATGGGACGTTGTCGGTTCCTGTGGCACGATGTTCACACCGTATTGGAGAGTGCTGGCGGACATCTGATTTCGACCTTCCCGATGACGCTGGCGCAGTTTGGGCAGTGCAGTATGTGAAAGGCGACAGCCTCTATACCGAGTTGTTCGATTGCGAAACCCTCGATTGGAAGATTCCTTCCGGTGCGGCAACGGTGCGGATTGAGAAGGGGTGTATGAATGTGCAACAAGCGATAGACGACAGCAACCTTCGTTTTGTAGCGTGCGACTTTTCGGGTCGTGTGGTGGCTAGGGGACGTTATTCTGACGTGATGCCTGTCTTACAGTTTGGCAAAACCTACATATTGACTACTTTGGCGGGCGATGTGGTCTTGAGGAAATGGAAGGTGAGGCGGATGGATTAAGGATGTGCTCTTCTGAATTTGGACTTTATGGTGATGAGGCAAAGTCGACATATTGAATTCCTGATGTATGGTTGGTGCTTTTGACCACTATATATAGCATAAAAACAAAAAACCGGAAGTTTTAACTTCCGGCTTCTGATGTTGCGGGAACAAGACTCGAACTTGTGACCTTTGGGTTATGAGCCCAACGAGCTGCCAACTGCTCCATCCCGCATATAACCATTCGGGTTATCTCCCCGATTGCGATTGCAAAATTAAGACAATTTTTCCAAATACGCAAATAAAATTAGCGGAAATATGAAAGTATGGGCCTGAATGCCTGATTTTGGTGGGGGACTTTGAGCCCTTTGTTGTCGGGGTACTGCCTTCCAGGCAGCTGTGTGTGGTGCTTGTCTCCGGGGGCTTCACCCCCGGTTATCGAGATACCGTCTTCCAGACGGATGAGCGGGTGCGCTTTCCGTGCCTGCGTTCGCTTTCATGATTATTGAGGTACTGCCTTCCAGGCAGCAGGGTGTGGTGTGTCTGTCCGGGGGCTCCACCCCCGGTTATGGAGATATCGTCTTCCAGACGGGTTGTGCGAGTGTGCTTTCCCGTACTTGCGTTCCTCATCCCCGGTTATTGAGGTACTGCCTTCCAGGCAGCAAGGTGTGGTGCTTGCGTCCGGGGGCTCCACCCCCGGTTATCGAGATACCGTCTTCCAGACGGATGAGCTTTCCGTGCCTGCGTTCGCTTTCATGATTATTGAGGTACTGCCTTCCAGGCAGCAAGGTGTGGTGCTTGCGTCCGGGGGCTCCACCCCCGGTTATCGAGATACCGTCTTCCAGACGGATGAGCGGGTGCGCTTTCCGTGCCTGCGTTCGCTTTCATGATTATTGAGGTACTGCCTTCCAGGCAGCAGGGTGTGGTGTGTCTGTCCGGGGGCTCCACCCCCGGTTATGGAGATATCGTCTTCCAGACGGATTTGGTGGCGTGTTGGTCCGGGGGCTTCACCCCGGTTATGGAGGTGCCGTCTTCCAGACGGGTGGCCATCTGCACACGCGTACGTTTTCAGACAGAGTAGCTATGACAGGTGCTCATGCGTTAGAAATAGGTCTTTAAATAGACTGGTTTCTCGAAAAAAGGCGTGTGTATACGTTAATTTAGATTTAAAATACTAATTTTGTGATTATCGTAACGTGTGTTACGGTAACCGTAGTTACGATATTTTAGGTTTTATAGCGCGTATGAAGTTTTACAACAGAGAAAAGGAATTGGAGACGCTTAGGAAAATCCAGCGTTTGTCTTGTTCGGAAAGCCAGATGACGGTTGTTACGGGCAGAAGGCGAGTTGGCAAAACCCAATTGCTGCTTAAGGCTTGCGAAGGACAGGTCACACTCTATTTCTTTGTTTCTAGGAAGTCGGAGGCGTTGCTCTGTAGGGACTTTACCGAAGAGGTGCGAGAGAAATTGAAAATGCCTGTGGGTGAGTTCAATTCGTTCGGTAAATTGTTCGAGGCTCTGTTGTTGCTATCGGAAAACGTGTGTTTCAACTTGATTGTCGATGAGTTTCAAGAGTTTTTGAGAATCAATCCTTCTGTGTATGGCGACATGCAGAAGTATTGGGACTTGCACCATAAACGGGGAAAGATGAACTTGCTGGTGAGCGGTTCGGTCAACTCGTTAATGCACAAACTGTTCGAGAACAGTAAGGAACCGTTGTTCGGCCGTGCTGGCTGCATAATAAGGTTGAAGGCTTTTGGGGTGAAAACGCTGAAAGAGATTTTGGCAGACCACAATCCCTCGTATAGTAACGACGACTTGCTCGCTTTGTTTTCTATAACGGGTGGCGTGGCTTGGTATGTGGAATTACTGATGAAGTATGGTTGCTTCAGCGTGCGGCAAATGCTTGATGCTGTTTTCGACGAGAACTCGCTATTTCTTCAAGAAGGGAAAAATGTGCTTGTTGAGGAGTTTGGCAAAGAGTACGCTGTTTATTTCTCTATTTTGGAATGCGTTGCCCGCGGTTTATGTACAAGGGGGGAGATTGAATCGTATTTGGGCAACGTTGAGACTGGGGGCTATTTGGCCCGGCTTGAAAAAGATTATGATATTTTAAAGGTAAGGCAACCTCTTTTCTCTAAACCGAACAGCAAGCAGGTGCGTTACTACATTGGCGACAACTTTTTGTGCTTCTGGTTTCGTTTTGTTTATAAATACCAGCGGTACATTGAGTCTGGTAGTCTTTCGTTGTTGCGTGAAATTGCCGGGCGAGACTATCCGGTGTTCTCGGGATTGATGCTCGAACGTTATTTCCACCGGCTTTTTTCTGAAAGACAACGCTATACTGCCATTGGCGGATTTTGGGACAGAACTGGCGAAAATGAGATTGATTTGATTGCTGTAAATGAAGTGGAAAAACGTATAGCTATATGTGAGGTGAAACGCCAGGCTGCTAACATTAGTTTGCCAGTGCTTACTGAAAAGTCGAAGGCTTTTTTTGCTAAGAATACGCAGTTGAAAGGCTTTGAAACGTCGTATGTGGGCCTTTCGTTAGACGATATGTAGCATTCTGCTGTTATGGTAACGTGGGTTACGGTAATGGCGGTTGCGCTGTTTGTTTTTTGGAGATGTGTTTTTTTCGTGCGTGTGCTGGGGTTTCGCCCGACGGCTGTTTTGCAAATACGAAAACTTTCTGTAAATTTGTTCAAGTGCCACTAGGCCTTTATGGACAGTGACATACTGACGAAAAGACTTTTCGTCGCATTCTTTTTTGTGAGGTAAGAACGAAAAATTCCGGCCAGAATTGTCTATGCTCCTCACAGACAGGAGTGCGCCTGACTATAGGCGCACCCTTTCTGTGTATGCATAGATGGGTTTTCACCTTGGCCGGAGTTCTCCCAGTTCTTATGCGCAGATTGGGTGCGTTTTCTTTTTTTATAAACTATCAATTGAAAAAAAACTCCGGCCAAATGAGTAAACACACAATTGATCGTCAGGCCCTTGCTATGCGCATACAGCAGTTGGAGGGGCTGACCAACGACGAGAAGGCAGCCCTGCTGGAACTGCTGAACACCCGAAAGAAATACGGATTGGTATGGGAAGACAAACCCGAACAGGTGGAGGAGGAACTGCGCAGTAAGATTCCTGTCTTCACCGAGGTGAAAGACCGTGCCATCATCAACGATACCCCTAACGAACATTACCCCAACCACCTGCTTATTGAGGGCGACAACCTGCAAGCCCTCACCACCCTGGCCTACACCCACGAGGGCAAGATTGACGTCATCTACATCGACCCGCCGTACAACACGGGTAACAAAGACTTTGTCTACAACGACCATTTTGTAGACAGTGAAGACAGCTACCGCCACAGCAAATGGCTCTCGTTTATGAGCAGGAGGCTGGAGATTGCCAAAAGGTTGCTGTCGGACAAGGGCGTTATCTTTATCTCTATTGATGATAATGAGCAGGCGAACCTGAAATTGTTGTGTGATGAGGTGTTTGGGGAAGACAATCTCATTGCAAATTTTATTTGGCAGTCAACGCCAGGGTCTAATACAGGGAATGATATAAAGACTGTAACGGAATACATTATACTTTATTCAAAAAATAAAGAACTATTTGTTGCTAATACGAGGGAAATATCGGATAAAACAAAATACAATTTGTCGGATAACCATAAAGGAAGGCGTGGAAATTATATCCTAAATAAGTTGGACCGAAGAATGACTGGTTCTCATTATTCAGAAGCGTTGAATTATTCAATAGAAACACCAGATGGAAGTGTCTTGTATCCAGGCTCCTCTGCAGAAAAACAAGAACATTGGAATTGGCGTTGGTCAAAGCAGAAAGTGGTGTGGGGTATAGAAAATGATTTTATCGTTTTTAAAAAACAAAAGGATGTTTGGTCAATCTACTTCAAACAATATGAAAAAGTAGATAATACAGATACTTTAATACAAAGAACGTTGCCATATTCAAATCTATTGGAGGACGAAAGTTTTAATTCTGCTCGAGGGTCTGCTGATTTGATGAACGTACTAAATGTGAAAAAATTTGATTATCCAAAACCAAACACTTTGATAAAAAGAGTTCTGGAAATTGCGTCTATCCCTACCTCCACCATCCTCGACTTCTTCGCCGGCAGTGGGACAACGTTGCATGCCACCATGCAGTTGAATGCCGAAGACGGAGGCCAGCGCCAGTGTATATTGGTGACGAACAACGAGAACAAAATCTGCGAGGAGGTGACCTACGAGCGCAACAAGCGCGTCATTAACGGCTACACCACACCCAAGGGCGAACAGGTGGAGGGCCTGCACCACAACAACCTGCGCTACTACAAAACCGAACTGGTGGAACGCGAGAACAGCCAGCAGAACCGCAAGGCGCTGATGAAGGCCAGTGCCGACCTGCTCTGCATAAAGGAGGACATCTATACCGAAAAAGACGAATTGAACGGTACCAAGTTCAACAAACAGTATATCCGCTTCTACCAAGACGGCGACCGCTCTATGCTCCTGGTCTTCGACCCGCGCGCTATCGATTCCGTGGTGGAAAGGTTAGGCGGGATGGCGTTTGCCCACCCCGTAAAAGTGTACGTCTACTCGGCCGACGAGTACCCTTATACCGACGACTTTGCCCCCGTGGCCGACAATGTGCAGCTGGTGGCCCTGCCTACCGCCCTGCGCAAGGCCCTGCAAAACGTGCTGCCCGCTGCCGGACCGCAACGCCCGGTTGAGGGCTTGGAACCCGCTGCGGACGCAACCGCCGGCGGCGATTTGTTTAACCAACCAACAGGGGAGGAATAAGTTATGCTGACACTGAAGAACTACCAACGCGAGGCCGTGGACGAACTGAAGAAAAAGGCCGTCAAACTGCTCAATTCCGGACAGAAAAGGAAGAAACTCGGATTCAAGGCCCCTACGGGCTCGGGCAAAACGGTGATGGCCAGCGCCTTTATGGACGAGCTGGCGGCTTATGCCCGGCAAGAGGGCTCACCCTACGGGCAGTTTGCCTTCATCTGGCTGTCGCCCAACATGCTGCACCTGCAGAGTTTCCAGTCGGTGCTCAACTACTTTGCCGATAGCCGCGGCCTGCACCCCGTGATGTGGAACGACGTGAACCCCAGCGAGGGGCTGAAAGCCAACGATGTGCTGTTCCTCAACTGGCAGAGCATCAACAAAGACAACGCCATCTTGATACGCGACAACGAGACCAACCGCACTTTGGGGCAGCTGGTGCACCAAACGAGCGCCGGCAACAACCTGACCATTGTTGCGATGATAGACGAGGAGCACTACTTCGCTTCGAACTATAAAAACCAGAGCGACAATGCGCTGCGGCTGATTAACCCTGCGCTGGAGGTGCGCATTTCGGCCACACCGAAAAGCTCGTTCGACGATATAGTCGTCATACAGCGGAGCGACGTGATAGCCGAAGAGATGATCAAACAGTCGGTCTGCCTCAATCCGGCCGTTAAAAACAACGTAGAAAGCGGCCTGACCATGAACCAGAGCCTGCTGAAGCAGGCGTTGGAGCGTCGCAACGAGTTGGCCGAGCTATACCGCAGGGAAGGCAGCGCGGTGAATCCGCTCCTGCTCATCCAGCTGCCCAACGACACCAAGGAGAGCCTGAACGCAGAAGAACGGACCCTGAAAGCCGAGGTGGAAACCTACCTGAGGGCGGAATGCGACATCACGACCGACAACGGCCGCCTGGCCGTGTGGCTGAGTAACGAGAAGGAGAACAAGGAAGGCCTGGAGCAGAAAGACAGCCTCTGCGAGGTACTGCTCTTCAAGCAGGCCATCGCCCTGGGTTGGGACTGTCCGCGGGCGCACGTGCTGCTCATCTTCCGCGAAATGAAGGATGTGACCTTCACCACCCAGACGGTGGGGCGCATACTGCGTATGCCGGAACTGAGGCACTACACGCAACCAGACCTGAACGTAGGTTTCGTCTACACCAACCTGAGTGCCGAAGTGGTGCAGGTGGCGGCCGACGATATGGACTACCTGAGCACCATAGTGGCACACCGCCGTCTGGAAGTGCCCGACCTGCAACTGCCCAGCATCTTTATTGACCGCCGACTGCTGCGTAACCGTCTTTCCAGCAAGATAAACGGTATACTCCGGAGAAAGTTCGGTAGCGAGAAGTGGTTTGGCACCAAGGGAGTGCTCCCGCTTCCTGACGACGACAGAGGTAGTACAGATTCGGATGCCGCCGATGATGTGTACGCCAAAAACCGGCAGAAAGCGGAACAACGCGGTTTCTTGATGGACGTGAAGCGCATATTCGTCACCATTCCGAGCAACACGCAGTTGTCTGACGAAGAGGGTATCATAACAGTGGCCGACACCGAGCGAATGGCGGTGACGCAGGGCGAACTGCGGGCACTGCTGCTGCGGTTCTGCCGGCAGCACGTCGGACATCTGGCGCCCGCCGACAGTGTGGGCATACTGCGCACGGCACTCATCAACATAATGGAGGAGTTCTTCGGCTTTATAGAAGACGAGTCCATAAAGGTGTTGCTGCACAGCCGGAACCAGGGTAAGTTTGCCGCCATCGTCGACGAGGCGGTTGCCGATTTCGAGAAAATGCTGCATGAGAGTGGAAAAGACCCGGAAAACAACATAAAGGTGGTCGATTTCGAGTGGCAACTGCCACAACACCGCATCTACAACCTGAAGCAGCACATTAGCCGCGAGAATGAGATAAGGCACCATGCGCTAGAGCCCTTCTTTGAAGACGCCGACGCCTCGTACCCCGAGTACCGTTTCGCCCGCCTGCTCGACAGCGACGACAATGTGATGTGGTGGTACAAGAACGGCGATAACGGCAAACAGCACTTTGCCGTGCCGTATACCAACCAGAAAGGCGAGGTGCACGCCTTCTACGTCGACTTCATCGTCTGCACCCAGCCCGACGACAAGGGCGTGTCGACCATCTGTCTGTTCGACACCAAGACCGCCGGCAGCGATGTAGACGCACCCGAAAAGCACAATGCGCTGGTCGACTACATTAACCAGTGGAATAATCCGGTTGTGACAGAGGGGCAAAATGAGAAAGAAACAGAAATAATAATGAAGGCACAACAGAAAAACACCCGTATGGTGGGCGGTATCATTATAGAAGATGCAAAGACCGAAGGCAATTGGTACTACTCGCCACTGCACATCGACACCACCGACAACCATAACGGCTGGGAATTATTAGAATTTAATAGGATAAGGAAAGGAGAGTGAGAGGATGGCAAAAGGCATAGACAACACCTTCGTCAATTATGGCATCCGAAAGGAGGATATGGCGATAATAGAGCGGCTGGCCGAAGAGGCGAAGCTCAATATGGACTGGATAAAGGAAGACATCTTGAAAGAGTACCACACCAAGCGCGTCAGTTCGACCGAGGTGAGCGAACAGGTGGTGGAGGGCGTGATAAGGAACGCCATCAAGAAAATTAAATAATGCGGGCTTATGCAGATTAAACAGATTAAGGCACACAACTACAAGACGTATCTTGACCTCTGTCTCGACCTGTCGGTTACCGATCCCAACCGCCCCATCATTTTGATAGGCGGTGAGAACGGCGGTGGTAAAACGACCCTGTTCGAGGCTATTTACGGAGCCCTTTACGGCTTGAAGATTGAGAATGCCGACCACTTCCAGGAACTGCTGAATGCAGGTGCACTGACCTCCGAGAAACCGGAAATAGTGCTGGAAATCGTCTTCACCGGCTGGGTGGCGGGTAGCGAGAAGAAATATGTTCTGCGGCGCACCTACAAACTGAACGACGCCCGCAGGCCGCTGGAAAGCGTTTACCTGAACATGGATGGCTGCGCTTTCAGTTATGGTACGGCTACACCGCCGAGCCAACGTGCTGAAAACGAAGAACAGAACAACAAAATCATTAAGGCCAATCTGCCCGAGGAACTGAGCCGCTACTTCCTGTTCGATGCGATGAAGAGCAGCCAGCTGCTCGATGCCGGCGTCTTCTCGGCTATGATTCGCGACAATGTGGAGAATGTGATGGGCTTCAAGAAGTACCAGCAACTGCGGCAGGCGGTTGAGAACATACAACAGCAGAAGGCGAAAGAACGCCTCGAGGCCGAACAGGAGGCGCAAGAGTATGAGCAACTCTGCAGCCAGAAAAAAGGGAAAGAAAAGGATTTGGTAGACAACGCTGCCGACCAGGAACGGTTGAACAAACTGCTGATTGCAGAAAAAGACAACTACGAGGCGGCAAAAGCCGGCGCTACCGAGACTCAGAACCTGCAACAGCAGATTGATGCGATAGACGGTCAGATAAAGGATATACAGAAAAGGGCGAAGGAGTATGAGGAAAGCCTCAAAAACTTTACAAAAGAGTTCGAGAAGAACGCCTCTATTCCCTACCTGGCGGCTGAAATGGCCAACGAGATAGACCGCCTGCTGAAGGTGAAGGAACAGGCCCGCAAGAACGGGGCCAGTGCCTATACACAGCAGATGGTGGACGAGATTATAGAGAAGGCGGTGGCGCACCTGAAAGAACTGCAACTGCTGCCCGACAGCGTGAAAGCTGCCGATGTGGCGGCCTACATCATGTCGGTGCAGAAAAGCAAGGAGGCGGCCGACGAGTACGCCTATCTCGACGAAGACGAGGTGCGGGCGCTTGCCGACTGTGCCAAGGGCAGTTTTACCAATCTCTTCCTCACCCTCGACAACCTGCGTCCGGGCCTCAATACCGAGCTGGAATCGGTGCCCGACTTGCAGAAACAGAAGGAAACTTTGCAAACAGCACTGGTAAAGGGCAACGATGCCCTGATTAACCAGTACGACGGCTGGAAGGCGGAACTGCAACAGCTGAAAATGGCCGAAGAAGATCTGAAGGGTCAGATTGAGGTGCTGAAAAAGCGCATCAACACTTTCGACATACAGGTGCAACAACAACCCGACAAGAAGTACGATACCCTGGTGAAACTGGAAGATTTCTTCAGAAAGGTGACCGACCAGCTGTTGCAGACCAAGAAAACCCGCATCGAGCAGGAAATGCAACAGGCGCTGAACCGTATGCTGCTTTCGTACGAGGGCCAGATAGACCGGGTGGTGCTGGCCGACAGTATGGAGAACTTCAACATAAAGATGTACCACAAGGCGGGCAACCCGATAGCCCTTTCGCAGTTGAACACCGCTTCGAAACAGATCTTCATACAGGTGCTGCTGAAAGTGCTGCGCAGCCTGGGCGACTACAATCCGCCGGTGATGATCGACACAGTGATGGGCGTGCTCTCGGAGAAAAGCCGCGACTTCCTGATGGAGGAGTACTTCCCCGACCTGGCCGAACAGACCATACTGCTGTGCACCACTACCGAGATACGGCCCGACAGCGACTACGAGAAACTGGAGCCGTTTATCGCAAAAAACTACACCTTGCAACGCAGTGCCGAGACGCAGAGCAGCGAAGTGGTGGAGGGCTATTTCGGCACATTATTAAAGTAAAGAAGGCTTATGGAAATATCATTCGATAATTTGAGGCAGGCCGAACGTCTGATGGATGATTTGGAAGAACTGCGCGACAAAATAGACAATCGGATAAACTTAGGAAAAGAGGCGGCCGAAGATTTGCAGGTGAACATAAGTAACAATGCCGTTATGCGTATCTGCCTGTTGGCCGGGCTATCGCAAAAAGGAGAGCGGGACATGGAGGCGGTGAGAAAGATAAAGAACTCGACTAACCAGATTTATGCCACGCTTTTTGCACGAGAGAAATCGCTCTATTCCGCACTGCTGAAACTCCGCTACAACGCATACGGGATAGACTGGAAAGACAACATATTGTTGTCGCATATTCTGGCTTATGAGATGCTCAGGGGTAGAGACTTCTTGCTGCAGGGCGACCATTTGGAGGCGTTGCTGCATGCAGTGCCGTCGCATTCTACCTTTGGCGAGATACCGAAACTGAACCTGGTGGTTGGGAACTACAACGGCGATATGGATGCCGTGATTGACATTAACAGCCGTAGCATCAGCAACTCGCAGATTCTGGTAGCTGGAGCCACGGGCTCGGGCAAGACCAACCTGCTGATGGCGCTGATGAGCCAGTTCCGTGCGCTGAGCGTCGAGACCCGCTATCCGGTCAACTTCCTGTTGTTTGACTACAAAGGCGAGTATTCCGACCCGGCCAACGCACAATGGTTGCGCCTGCTGGAGGTGAACCGCAGTGCGATACTCGACCCTATGGGCAAACCCATACCGGTGACCCCGTTCAAGGACTTTACCAACCAACCCGTCAACGAAATCAACCTCTATTCGACCGAGATGGCGACAGCATTCTGCTCGCTTGACCGTACTAACATCAGCGCCAATATGAGTAACCGCCTGAGCGAGGCTATTATAGCGTGCTACAGAAAGACCCATGGGGCGCCGATTACGTTCCAGACGCTGCTGGAAGAATATCGCAGGCAACTGGGCGATAACGACAAGGAAGACAGCATCACCTCGGTGCTGAACCAGTTGGTCCGAAGCCATATATTTGCCGACAAGGACCAGATAGACCTGGTGAATGGCAGCTACATTGTGAAACTGGACCGTTTTCCGCAAAACGGCCCTTTGGCCAAGGCCATCGTCTACTTTCTGATGTCGAAGATGAACAACATTTACGAGCGCTTGGAAAAGCAGGCCATGAGCGACGAACGCATACAGATTCGGCACTTCTCCATCATTGACGAGGCGCACCACATGCTCTCGTTCGACAACGCGCCGCTGCGCCGCCTGATAGCCGAGGGACGAAACAAAGGGTTGAGCATCATACTCGCCACCCAGAATATGGCCGACTTCAAGAGCGACTATTTCGACTTCTACGCCAATGCGCAATATCCGCTCATCATGAAACAGCAGACCATAGCCGACGGCGTGCTGAAAGACCTGTTCGGTGTGAACGGCAACGAGTTCAAGGAATTGAAAGAGGCTATATCGGGTTTGCAGAAGGGCGAGGTGATCTTGAAAAACCAAGACGCCTTTACCCTCGGTTTTGGCAAGAAATGGAAGAAGTTTATGGCAAACAGAGTGGTGTGAGAAAAACGTCAAAAGGAAACATCTGCAAACGAGAAAGCCGGATGCAAAGGCAAGAGCCTTGTCGCATCCGGCTTTTTTTTACATTTAATGCGCGAGATCAGCGTCTGATGGTAATAGCGTGTACGCCAGATTCGAAATTATAGCTGGCAGAATGGCTGTTGCTATCGTAACTCTGAGCGTTCTGAGTGTCGAAAGAACCGCTAATGAAGTACCCGTTACAATTGCCTTCCCAACCCCAGTTGTTGTGGACAAAGTCGATGTTGAACTTATGTTTGATAGTTTTACCAATGATGGCAATAGGAATGTTGATCGTCATAGTACGATATCCGTCTTGTGCCCAACCGTGTCCTCCTTCAGTCGCATAACCATAAATAAATACAGGCTTGTTGTAACTTCTCATGAAGTTTTTAACGTTGGTCCAATCGTATTCAGACGATTGAGCGACAAATCCATTATTGTTACTCCAGTAGGTGACCATTTCTGGATTAGCACCGCTGCCGCCATGTGCGCCACAATGAAAGTCAGTACCAAGAGCGATAGCGACGTTCTTCATAAGAATGGCAGTGTTCTTTTTTCTAACCATTTGTGCGACAGAAGAAGTAGAGGTACTGTTAATGGTGTTCCAACTGATGGTAGTACCATTGATAACAGCAGGATATCTGAACACATTAAGAATCTGCGAGAATGCGGTCGCGGCACAGCCGGTGACGGCTTTGTTCGTACAGCCAGGAGTGGTACACTGTCCGCATTCTCCGTTATAGTATGAACCCTGTCCCCAAGTGGTAGTGATGAGTGGTGTCATTACGTCGGTGATGGTAGAAGAGCTAGAAGCACGGAGTTGTAACTTGCTGAAAGAACCCTCTTTTTCGGCTTTCTCAACTTGAGCCAGGAATGCGTCTTTGTTCTCTTCGAATGAGTTGATAGCGTTGGCGATGTAGTTGTTCGTCCTTTCAATCATATAAGCTAGCTCTGGCTTAGAACTAATAGTCTGTTTGTCGATATTGGTGTTTTCAAAGAACGCAAGTACAGGATAAACGACACGGTCGTCGGCGGCAACATAAGCAAAACCGGCACTATCGGCAAAGTTAACAATATATGCGAGTGTGTCGGAAATGGAACTAGCAAGGTTGAAACGGAGTGAGTTGCTGGTAATGAAAGCCTCTACTTTCCCAACTTTGAGTGCTTTGCCACTTTTCAAACCATTTTTGTTGGCAGCAGTCAACGCGTCGATAGCGTACTGTTCGGCCTCGTTTTGTTTGATTTTGTGGTTGCTGGAATAAAGAGCCTTGATGTTGCAAGAGGCTGTTGAAGCCTTTGGTTGCGACTTGATTGAAGTACATTCTTCTTTATCTTGACAAGAGTACAAGAACAGAGATGATAGTACTAGCAAAGAAAAACAATACTTTCTCATTGTAATTATAATAAAAACAATGCAGTCAATGAATAATAATCAACCATATGTGACTGCTTAACTTATGATTGACTTGAAAATAAATTGCTTATATAGAATATGTTGCATTTTTTTAATAGCTTGATATGGCAAAGATAAATATATTATTAGAATTAATCAAAAATAATAAATGGGAAAATTAATCTTTTTGTTTGATTATAAATTATAAGGGCGCTTTATCTGCTTGAAATTGTGCTTGGAATGACAAAAAATAAAATTTTTATTGTATGTGTTACTTTCTGAAGAATATTGTTCATACGATTTTTTTAATATCAAAGGTAGCTTTGAACGCAATGTCTCGTGGCTGAGTTGATGCCAAGTATTTGTTCGAGATGGGGGGAAAAACAAAAACATTGAACAGCTTAAAGAGTTGCCCGACAGTTATCTGGCGGTTGATGGAATTGAAATGAGCCACCATAACCGAATACCGTTATGGATGTTCGGACTGTTGTATTAGTATAAGTGGGCATATGAGGTTACAACTTTTTTTAGATTTTCTGGGTACTGCCTTCCAGGCAGCAGGGTGTGGTGCGTCTGCCCGGGGGCTTCACCCCCGGTTACTGAGGTACCGTCTTCCAGACGGAGGGTTGTGTGTGCTGGTCCGGGGGTTCCACCCCCGGTTATGGAGATACCGTATTCCAGACGGGTGGTGCGAGTGTTTTTTCCGTGCTTGCGTTCCATATACCCGGTTATTGATGTACTGCCTTCCAGGCAGCAAGGTGTGGTGCGTGTCTCCGGGGGCTTCACCCCCGGTTATCAAGATACCGTCTTCCAGACGGGAGGGCTTGAGTGTGCTTGGCCGAGGGTTCCACCCCCGGTTATGGAGATACCGTCTTCCAGACGGGTGTGTGCGAGTGTTTTTTCCGTGCTTGCGTTCCACATACCCGGTTGTTGATGTACTGCCTTCCAGGCAGCAAGGTGTGGTGCGTGTCTCCGGGGGCTTCACCCCCGGTTATGGAGATACCGTCTTCCAGACGGAGGGCTTGAGTGTGCTTTCCGTGCACGCGTTTCACATACTGGTTATGGAGGTACTGCCTTCCAGGCAGCAAGGTGTGGTGCGTGTCTCCGAGGGCTTCACCCCAGGTTATCGAGATACCGTCTTCCAGACGGAGAGTTGTGTGTGTCCGGGGGCTTCACCCCCGGTTACTGAGATACCGTCTTCCAGACGGGTGGTGCGAGTGTTTTTCCCGTGCTTGCGTTTCACATACCCGGTTATTGATGTACTGCCTTCCAGGCAGCAAGGTGTGGTGCGTGTCTCCGGGGGCTCCACCCCCGGTTATGGAGGTACTGCCTTCTAGACGGGTTGTTTTGTCGACCATATCTGTGAAAAACCGTGTATGGGCAATTTGTGTCCGTAACATAGCGCAAGCTGTGCTTTTTCGTGTCATCACGTTACCTGATTTATCTGTTGCAAGGGAGCGTTTGAGGTCGGTTCGTTTCTAGAGTTGTGGCAACAAAAAAAGGAAAGGCTTAGGAATAAGCCTGAAAACCATTTAATTTTATTAAATTTGTTATTCGAAAAGTGGGTGAGCCCGCTGGTGGATAGAAAATTTACTGATGGAGAAGAAACGAATAGTGGTGCTGGGTTCTACCGGCTCTATTGGAACTCAGGCTCTTGACGTTATTGAGCGTCAGCCTGATAGGTTCGAACTTGTGGCTATAACGGGCTACAACAATGTCGACTTGTTGGTGCAACAGGCTAAACGGTACCTTCCGAAAGTGGTGGTTATGGCCAACGACGTACACTACGAGACTGTGAAAGAGGCCTTGGACGGACTGCCGGTGGCGGTGATGGGAGGAACTGACGCTGTGAAAACGGTTGCGGCTATGGATGGCGTCGATATGGTGCTGACGGCCCTGATCGGTTATGCGGGCCTGGAACCTACACTCGAAGCCATTAAGGCGGGTAAAACCATAGCGCTTGCCAATAAGGAAACTATGGTGGTTGCCGGCGAACTGGTTACCAAACTCTGCAAGCAGCATAATGTGTCGATTATACCGGTCGACTCAGAGCATTCGGCTATTTTCCAATGCCTGCAGGGCGAAGAGCAGAATCGGATAGAGAAAATCTTGCTAACGGCTTCTGGTGGTCCGTTCCGGGGTAAAGACCGCGACTTTTTGGCAATCGCAACTCCCGAAATGGCGCTGAAACACCCTAGTTGGGATATGGGCGCACGCATTACCATCGCCTCGGCCAATATGATGAACAAGGGCTATGAGGTGATAGAAGCCCGCTGGCTGTTCGACGTGTCGGCCGAACAGATTGAGGTGCTCGTTCACCCGCAGAGTGTGGTGCACAGTGCCGTGCAGTTTGAAGACGGAACTGTAAAAGCGCAGTTGGGAGTGCCCGACATGCGCCTGCCTATACAGTATGCTTTTACCTACCCCGACCGTGTGAAGTCGGCGTTCCCGCGTCTCGATTTCGGGGCATATCCGAACCTTACGTTCGAGAAACCAGATGTGAAGGTGTTCCACAGCCTGCAATTGGCTTACGATGCCCTTGACAGAGGGGGTAATATGGCGTGCATTATGAACGCGGCGAACGAGGTGGCCATCAGTGCATTCCTCGAGAAGAAGATAGGGTTCTTACGGATGGCGGAACTGGTGGAGGAAACCATGCACAAAGCGACGTTTATTCCGCAACCTTACTGTTTAGAGCAATTTGTTGAAACCAACCGCGAGGCGCGCAGAATTGCCGAATCGTTGGTGTAAATATATCGTTGAATGGGTACTTTAACCGTTATATTACAGCTGATAGCCAGCCTTGCGCTATTGGTATTTGTTCATGAGTTCGGACACTTTTTGTTTGCCAAACTCTTTAAGATCAGGGTCGAGAAATTCCGGTTGTTCTTCGATCCGTGGTTTACGCTGTTCCACTTCAAGCCGAAGAAATCGGATACGGACTACGGAATTGGGTGGTTGCCGCTTGGCGGATATGTGAAAATATCGGGTATGATAGACGAAAGCCTTGACACCGACCAAATGGGCAAACCGGCAGAGCCGTGGGAGTTCCGTGCGCACCCCGCATGGCAGCGTCTGTTAGTAATGTTAGGCGGCGTGTTGTTCAACCTGCTTGCCGCCATCGTCATCTATTCGGGATTGACTTACAATTATGGCGACACCTATCTGCCTATAGATGCGGTGGAAGAGGGTATGCAGTTTAGCGAAGTGGCCAAAAAGGCGGGTTTCCGCGATGGGGATATCTTGTTGCGGGCCGACACCACCAAACTGGTCACATACGACGAGGAGAATTTCCGACTTCTGTTGGATGCCGAAACGGTTACTGTCCGTCGTGACGGGAAAGAAGTCCGTATAGTGATGCCGGGTGACTTTATGCGGCAGCTGTTGAAAGAACAGAAAGGTTTTGCGGACTACCGTATCCCGTTTGTTGTTGACAGTGTAATGAAAAAAATGCCAGCCGATGAGGCCGGATTGCGTCCCGGTGACAGGGTAGTGGCTGTTAACGGAATGCCAATGAGCCGGAGCGAGGTGTCTGTGACTTTCCACAACAATCCGGACAAAGCTCTCGACCTCACAATTGTGCGCGGAAGCGATACCGTTAACCAAAAAATCAGTCCGAACAAAGATGGGATGATAGGCGTGTTCTTGCGTGGTGTGGACAAGATGTACCATCTCCAAACCAGAAACTACGGCTTGTTTGAGAGTGTGCCGGTAGGAGTGGGACGTGCCATAAAGAAACTTACCAATTATGCCGGTGACTTGAAGTACGTATTTACCCCAGAGGGCGTATCCAGTGTGGGCGGATTCGGAACTTTGGCGCACCTTTATCCGGAGACCTTCTCAGCAGAAGTGTTTTGGAGTATGACGGCATTCTTGTCGGTCATTCTTGCGGTGGGTAATGTGTTGCCAATACCGGCGTTAGATGGTGGACATATACTGTTTGTACTGTATGAGATTGTTACCCGCAGGAAGCCGAGTCAGAAATTTCTGATCAGGGCGCAAGTGGCGGGTATGATGTTCTTACTGTTCCTCATGCTTTACTCTAATTTGAACGATGCTTTCCGTTACCTGTTTAATTAAAAATCTAGAAAAATGACCATATCTATAATAGTAGCCGTCGCCGATAACGGAATCATCGGCAAGGAAAATGGGTTGCCATGGCACCTTGGCGCCGACATGAAACGCTTTAAGGCGATAACGACGGGGCACACCATTCTAATGGGCAAGAACACCTATCTTTCTATAGGACGCCCGTTGCCTAACCGCCGCAATGTGGTGCTGAGCAGCAGCCTGACTGCCGACGACGTGCCCGGCTGTGAAGTGCTGTCTGGCTTAGACGAATTAGAAAACCTGCAACTTGCCGACGGCGAGGAACTGTTTGTGATTGGCGGTGCACGCGTGTATGCCCAGCTGTTGCCCAAAGCCGACAAACTGTATCTGACCAGAGTACACACGCAGGCAGAGGGAGATGTGAAATTCCCCGAAATAGACTGGAACGAGTGGCAACTTTGCAGCGAGACACACGGATTTGCTGACGAAAAGAACGATTTCGACTATAGTTTCCAAAATTACGAACGGAAGAAATAAATAACTGTTTATAAAAAGAATGTTGTATTGCGACGGAGGATTGTTGTATCCTTCTGTCGTGCTCAAAAAAACAAAGAGATGGAGTTAAGAAAAATGTCGTTGTTGGCGCTTTCTGCTGTTCTTACCGTAGGCTGCTCGACAATAGAAAGCCACCAGCAGGCGGAAATTGCTGCCAATGAAAATGAAAAGGCGATTAGAAAGGAGGCCGTAGAGGTTCAGTTAGATTCGGTGAAGACGCCAGACGAGGCCTTGAGGCGCCTTGTGGAAGGGAACTGGCGTTATGCGGCCGACAGCTGCTTGAATCCGCACCACAACCGTAAGCGGGTTGCTGCCACGGCACCCCAACAGCAACCATTTGCCGCAGTAATAGCGTGTTCCGACTCGCGTGTTCCGGTCGAGTTGTTGTTTGACCAGGGTATAGGCGACCTTTTTGTAATCCGCACCGCTGGTAACTCGGTAAACGACGATGTGGTTATGGGTAGTGTCGATTATGCTGTTGAACACCTCGGTGTGAAGGCTGTGGTAGTACTCGGACACGAGTCGTGTGAGGGTGTGACTGGTGCTATTACCGAAACGGGACGAGACGACGAGAGCAAGGTCGACGAACTGCTGTCGGTTATCCGTAACGACGTTAAACCCTATGTGGGACATAAAGACAGCCTCGATGTGGCTGTGCGTTTGAACGCCAAAGTGCAGGTCGACCGCATTCTTGCAAGCAAACGAGTACAGAAGCGGGTGGCCGACGGACAGTTGGTGGTCAAAGCCGGCTATTATAATGTGCATTCCGGTATGGTCGAATTCTAGCCGGTCGGTATGGATTTTGATATGAGCCCTCCCAGTTGGTGAGGGCTTTCTTTTTGCTGTGGTATTTATATGATTGGATATAATTCTTTAGAATGAATTTATAACTTTAAAAGATGTATTATTAAATGAAAAATATTTTATAATGTTGCACACCGAGTTTAGAATCGAATAGATGCGTTTATGAAAAAGAGTAATTGTTTTTGTCCTTTGTCTGCTGTTCAGCTTCTGTGGGAAGTCTATTTACAGGCACACGTTCGTCTGCGATTATCGGGGTTCAGCCTTTCAGACAGTTGAGTAGGAGTGCTGGAGGGTGTATCATAATGCGACATTTTTCGAAAAAAAAACTTATATTGTGTTCCCCTTTTTTGTATATAAACAATACTGATTGGAACTGTGAGGGAATGCTTTTTCTATAACCAGTTGTCGGTCAACCACGAGGTCAGATATCCGGTCAAAGGCGATTTTAAAGTCGATGCCAGGTTTTTGTTCGAGGTGGGAGGCAAAAGCAAGAACTTTGAGCAGATTAAGGACTTGCCCGACAGTTTTCTGGCGGTCGATGGAATCGAGATTGGACACCATAACCGAATTCCGTTATGGATGTTCGGACTGTTGTATTAGCATAGGCGGGTGTGATGCGTGTGTCCGTGGGCTTCACCCACAGTTATCAAGGTACCGTCTTCCAGACGGCAGTGTGTGATGCGTGTGTCCGGGGGCTCCACCCCCGGTTATGGAGATACCGTCTTCCAGACGGGCGATTTTGTGTGTGGTTGTCGGAGGGCTTCACCTCTAGTTCTCGAGAAACCGTCTTCCTCGTTTCTTAGTCTGCTGACATGGTTGGAAATCTTCGATGAAAAATGTCGGGAATGTATCTTGATTTATATATATTTGTCTAAAAATATATTTTTACATGGCGAATGAACTTGAAGAATTGAGAAACGCATTTAACCTGTCTCCCGACAATGTGTTCATCCAGAAAATGTACTTCAACAAACTGAAGGAAGCCAACCAATGGGCGGAGGCAAAACCTGTGTTACAACGTTTGCTGAAAGCCGAACCCCATGAAGACGGGTGGAAGGCCGAAATGGGCCGACTGCTTTATGAAATGCGCTCGTTGTCGGAGGGCATCCTCTTTCTGGAAGACGTGATAGGAAAAGGAGGCCGACGTCCCGAATACTATTGTTTCCTGGCCAAGCTTTATGCACGCGAACATAGTGTGGACAACGCTAACTTCTATTTCAACAAGTTGAAACGCGAATTCCCGGAATATGAGGACAGCGAGTTGGACGATTTGTTCCGGCAGCCGGTCAGGCAGACTACGGGTTATGGCAGAGACGAAATGGAAGACGACGGTGCGTTTGAGGCACAATCTGTGAGGAGTCGGAAATTCGAGAAAATGGAGAAACCGGATGTTTCCTTCAAGGATGTTGGCGGTATGGAACAGCTGAAAGAGGAAATAGCCATGAAGATTATCAATCCGATAAAGAATGCCGATTTGTTCAAAGAGTACGGGCAGACCATAGGTGGCGGTTTGTTGCTATACGGCCCTCCGGGATGCGGAAAAACCTTTATTGCCAAAGCGACTGCTGGCGAAATAGACGCCGCTTTCTTCTCGGTGGGGCTGACCGATGTACTCGATATGTATGTAGGCCAGAGCGAGCATAACTTGAAAGACATATTCGATGAGGCGCGTGCCAACACCCCCGCCGTCCTTTTCTTCGACGAGCTGGATGCGCTGGGTGGTAACCGTACAGACCGGAAGAATTCGGCCTCGCGTGAACTGATTAATGCCTTTTTGCAGGAGTTGGATGGCGTGAGTGGCTCGAACGACGGCATCTTGTTCCTGGGTGCGACCAACACACCTTGGTATATCGACACGGCCTTTAAACGCCCGGGACGGTTCGGACAGGCCGTTTTTGTGGCTCCGCCAGATGTTGTGGCCCGAGAAGAGATTCTGTCGATCCATTTGAAGGGGAAACCCGTGGAAGAACAACTCGATTTGAAAAAGGTGGCAGAAAAAACTGTGAACTTTACCGGCGCGGACTTAAAGTCGCTGGTGGATTTGACCATACAGGACAAACTGAAGGAGATTATGAGGACGGGCAAACGTGAACCGGTCTCTACCAAAGATTTGTTGAAAAAGTGCGCAGAAATACACCCGTCTTCCAACGAATGGTTCGAAACGGCCAAAAACTACGCTATCTACTCAAACCAGCATGGGCAGTACGACGACATCCTTAAGTATTTGAAAATTAAAAAGTGATGGCAGAAGAGGACTCTAAAAGGCAGATGGTACAGTCTGTGCGCATTTTCAAGTCCTCGCTCGAAAACATTTAAAGACACCATAACGAATGGACAGCACATACGACAGAATAGAGGCGCTGATAGAAATGCACCGACACGACGATGCGGTGAAATTCATAAGGGAAGGTTTGGAGAAGGAACCCAACGACGGCGAACTTTTCACACTGTGGGCCAAATGCGAACTGCTGAAGTCGAATTACACCAATGTGGAGAAACTCTGCAAGAAGGCTTTGTCGATAGATGCCGAAAACTTTAATGCAAAATTCCTGTTGGCCTGCGGGTATAACGACAATGAAAAATACGACCAGTCGTTAAAGGTGCTAAAGGAGTTGCTGAACGAGAATCCGGAAGAACCGGGTATCTATTATCTGTTGGCAGCCTCGCTCTATGGGAAAGGTGATTTTGCGAGAGCCTTGAAGGCTGTTGACAAAGCTTTGGCCTATGCACCGAACGATTCCGACTACCTGGTGCTAAAGTCGCGTATCTACCGTATAAAGGGAGACAAGGCGCAAGCGGAGTTCTATGCCAACAAAGCGGTGAATTCGGCGCCCGACGAGTCTGACGTACTGGTTGAAAAAGGCTGGGTGTCCATCGAGCGGGGGCGAGTGGCCGAGTCGCGGGAACTTTTTGCCCAGGGTTTGGCCATTAATCCGACCAACGACTATGCGAAAGAGGGGCTGAAGTATGCCCTGAAATCGGAGAACTGGTTCTTCAAGATAGTTTTCCGTTTTTCGTTGTTCCTGCGTGGGTTTTCCGGAAACGGACGTTTTTTGTTCTTGATGGGCATTGTGGCGTTGGTTACGGTATTGCGACAGGTAGCAGACAAATGGCTAATGCTGGGTGTAGTGGGGGCAGCGGTCTATTTGTTGCTGGTCGTAGCCGTCTCAACCATCGATCCGTTGTCGAATCTGGCGTTGGCAGCCAACCCCTATGGCCGCAATTTGTTGCGGAAGGAAGAACTGTTAGAGGCGTATGTGGCGTTGGCCATCTGGGTCGTGTTCTTTCTTGTACTGGTCGTGAACTTCAGCACCGGGCAGCCTGTGTTGCCTGCCTTTTCGGTGTTGTTACTCACCTTCCCCGTGAAGCGGACATTTGAACGGTGGGGAAATCCAAGTTTCAGAAAGTTCCTGGCATTTACAGCGCTAATGGTCGCCGCGGTGCTTTATTTCTGTATAGGAACGTGGATGGGCGTGGAAATAGAGAAGACGATTGTCGGCTTGTTCATTGTGGGCGCAGTCGTGACGTCGTGGATGAGCCTCTCGCAACCTTCCGATTGAAGTGTGGATGAGCCCGAACCACGGACTCTGTCACTCTTTAGTGGTCGGTTGGTAACAGTTGGCCTGGTGTCGTCAATCCTTTACATTTGGTATAGGGGGAATGGCTCGCAGCTCCGTGCCACAAAAATGCGGCGGTAGGTTGACAATTGCCCCCGATTGCTTATATTTGTGAAGAAATTCCAACGAATTAAATAAATTAACAAAACCACATACAAATTATGGCAAATATTCCAGAATTCAAGTATGCGCCTATGTTCCAGTTGGGCAAGGACGATACTGAATACTACCTTCTTACCAAAGAGGGCGTTTCTGTAAGCGAGTTCGAGGGTAAACCCATCTTGAAAGTGACCGCAGAAGCGCTCACCCGAATGACTAACGCTGCTTTCCGCGATGTCAGTTTCCTGCTTCGCCGCTCGCATAACGAACAAGTAGCGAAAATTTTGCGCGACCCAGAGGCTTCGGCCAACGACAAGTACGTAGCGCTGACTTTCCTCCGCAATGCAGAAATTGCTGCTAAGGGTAAGTTGCCTCTTTGCCAGGATACTGGTACCGCAATCGTTCATGGTGAAAAGGGACAGCAGGTGTGGACCGGCTTTGAAGATGAAGAGGCTATTGCCAAGGGTGTATATAAGACTTATACCGAAGAAAACCTCCGTTACAGCCAGAACGCTCCGCTCGATATGTACAACGAGGTGAACACCAAGTGTAACCTGCCGGCACAAATCGATATTGAAGCAACCCAGGGCATGGAATACCGCTTCCTTTGCGTAACAAAGGGTGGTGGTTCTGCAAACAAGACTTATTTGTATCAGGAAACAAAGGCTCGTATCCAGAATCCGGGTACCCTCATTCCTTTCTTGGTAGAAAAGATGAAGAGTCTGGGTACTGCAGCTTGTCCTCCTTACCATATCGCAATCGTTATTGGTGGTACTTCTGCTGAAAAGAACCTGCTTACCGTTAAGTTGGCTTCTACCCACTACTACGATTCACTTCCAACTACTGGTGACGAAACAGGTCGTGCATTCCGCGATGTAGCTCTCGAAGAGCAGTTGCTTCAGGAAGCCTACAAGATTGGCCTGGGTGCCCAGTTCGGTGGTAAGTATATGGCCCACGACGTGCGTGTAGTACGTCTGCCACGCCATGGTGCATCTTGCCCAATTGGTTTGGGTGTCAGCTGCTCGGCTGACCGCAACATCAAGGCAAAGATCAACAAAGATGGTATCTGGATTGAGAAGATGGACGACAAACCATACGAACTCATTCCAGAAGAACTACGCAATGCAGGCGAAGGCGATGCTGTTAAGATTGACTTGAACCAGCCGATGGCTGACGTTTGCAAGATTTTGACCAAGTACCCAATCGGTACCCGTTTGAGTTTGAACGGCACCATCATCGTAGGTCGTGATATCGCCCATGCGAAGATCAAGGCCCGTTTGGATGCCGGCGAGGGTATGCCACAATACTTGAAAGACCACCCAATTTACTATGCAGGGCCTGCTAAGACTCCTGCCGGTATGGCGTGTGGCTCAATGGGCCCAACCACAGCCGGACGTATGGACCCATACGTATACGAGTTCCAAGACAACGGCGGCTCGCTGATTATGTTGGCCAAAGGTAACCGCTCGATTGACGTTACAAACGCATGTAAGGACCACGGAGGTTTCTACCTCGGCTCAATCGGTGGCCCTGCTGCAATCTTGGCGCAGAACAACATCAAGAGCATCGAGTGTGTGGAATATCCAGAATTGGGTATGGAAGCCATTTGGAAGATCCAGGTAGAAGACTTCCCTGCGTTCATCCTTGTCGACGACAAGGGTAACGACTTCTTCAAGCAGTTGCAACCAAATCCAAACTGCACCATTTTGAAGTAAGAAATCGCTTTCCGATAATAGAATAAAGCCCGGTTCTTGATAGAATCGGGCTTTGTTTATTTGAAAAAGGTGAAGTTGGTAAAAGGCTTTAATCTTCCATTCCTTCAACTATATTCATGATTTCACATAGATTGCAAACCGTTACGTTTTCTGCAAGAGGGTAAGCTGAGTCTACGGGTGCAACAACGTATGTATGTGATGGATTTAAAAAGTCAATTGATTTCCAAAAGCCTTCCGTAACAGAAGGTGCTGTAGAAGACTTGCATTCTATTGCGATCTGTTGGTCGCGGTACTGCAAAACAAGATCCATCTCCTCTCCAGTCGCGCTTCTGTAAAAATAGCATTGTGCATTTCTTGCAATAGAGCATACATTCTCGATGACCAGGCTCTCCCAAGAGTTGCCGACAATCGGGTTACTTAGTAAATCGTTGAATGACTTTATCTGTAAAATCTGGTGCAAAAGACCGCAGTCTCGTATATAAACTTTTGGAGATTTTACGAGTCTCTTCTTTGTGTTCTTATAGTATGGTTGTAAAGTCCGTATAACATAGGTTTGCTCCATAATGTCTAAATATGAGCGGATTGTGGGAGCGCTCAATCCCATCGACGATGCAAACTTTGAAGCATTAAGAAGTTGCCCTTGTTCGTGTGCTGTCATTGTTAATAGTCGCATGAGCTGTGGCGCTGCTATGTTGAACCCTAATTGTGGAATGTCTCTTTCGATATAAGTCCTGATGAAGTTCTCTCTCCACAGTGAACTTGCTTTGTCAGATATCGCATTGTAACTATCGGGGTATCCTCCTCTAAACCAATATCGATATAGAGAAAACCCCTCGTTGTTATTGATTTCCGTAATAAGGAATGGGGTGAGGTCTAAAAGCCCAACACGGCCAGCGAGAGACTCTGACGTGTGTTGGATAAGGTTTCTGGATGCGGAACCTAAAAGAATGAATCTTCCAGCTCTTTTGTTGCTGTCTATCTCGCTACGAAGTACCGAAAATATATCAGGAGTCAGTTGTACTTCATCCAAACAGATTGTCTTGTCGTGATTGTTTCTGAAAAATAGTGTGGGCTCGTTCAATTTTGCCAGGTCTTCTCTGTTTTGTAAGTCGAGATAGATCATATCTTCTCTATTTTCAGCCATTTTTTTTATCAGGGTGCTTTTGCCACATTGACGTGAGCCTAGGATTACAACAGCAGGGAAAATAGACAGGTTTTCTGCTAAAAAGTCTTCAATCTTGCGTGAAATATAATTCATAATACCTCTTTTAGATCTAAATTAATGTAAAGATAATGACTAAATGTCAAACATACAATGTATTAATGCGTGTTTTTGCAAATTGAAAGTTTGACTTTCAATTTGCAAAAATATGTAAGAATAGAATTGTTTTAATTTGTAGCGTTTTTGCTGATGACAAGGGTAACGACTTCTTCAAGCAGTTGCAACCAAATCCAAACTGCACCATTTTGAAGTAATATTGTTTCAATTTAGTGAAACAAAAATAGCCCCGAATCTGATAAAAACGGATTCGGGGCTTATTTTTCAGTCAATTTGTTACACGCTATTGTGCACGTTCGCCAAAAAATCTATTTTTGAGAAACTACAATTCACACTAACTTAAGTATAAACTAATCACAAATTGAAATATGAAAAAACTTAGACTTCTACTGACAGGGCTGACGTGTTCGTGTGCGGTTGTTGCAAACGCCGAAACGTTGCTCTACGATTTTGAGGACGGTGTGGGCACGTTCGGGGGTGAAGGCTGGGGACAGACCGTAACTTCGGAAGCCAATCCGTACAGTTGTGGCAACACCAGCACCAAGTGCGTGAAAATTGCCACCGAAGGTTATGGCGTAGCCGGATTCTCGGGTAACATCGACATTGTGACGAAAGTGGTAGCGGTAGACGTGTTCTCGTATACCGATGCTGCCATCCGTTGCAATTCATCGTACGAAACCGACATTACTCAGTCGGTGAAAGCGAAGGTGTGGACCACCCTGTATTTCGATTTCCGTAAGTTGGTATCAGCGCCTGCCACCTCAATTTGTGTAGGTGTATCTGGCGAGACCGGTGTATGTTACGTCGACAACATCCGTCTGGTCGATGAAGTCGGAACCAGTTACGATTGCGAGGCATTGTCGAATATAGCAGCCGACTTAGACTACACGTTCGGCCGTGTGCAGATAGGCGGTGGAGGTTTTGTTTCAGGCCTTCTAAGCCTTCCCGGAAAAGTGAAGCTGGCACGTACCGATGTGGGGGGCGCCTACAAATGGGACGCCTCGAATTGCGAATGGAAACAGCTGTTCGACTTCGTCAGCAAAGCAAACATCGGCCTTCTTAGTGTAGAGGCTATGGCCGTAGACCCTAGCAACAGCGACAATATGTACTTTTTGTGCGGTTGCCAATACTACAGCGACCAGAAGACATCGGTCCTCTACACCAAGGACGGTGGCGCTACGTTTAAAGAGGCAGAGGTGACCAATGTGCCGCTATACGTACACGGAAACGGTAACGGACGAAATGCGGGTGAAAGGATAGCCGTTGACCCCAATAACGGCAAGATTATACTGGCCGGAGGCCGTGCTGGTGCTCCGCTGATAATCAGTACCGACGGTGCGGCAACCTGGAAACCGTTGGAATCGTTCCCCGATGTCTATACAAAAAAGGTGAAGTGGCCTTCGTGGGTCGACAACCTGCAGGGAACCACGGAAAACGAGAACGGAGTGGTTGCCATAGTGTTTGACGAGGCCGCAAAATTGGCGAATGGCAACACCGGACGCATTTTTGTGGGCGTGTCGAAGAGCGGAGCCGACAACATTTTTGTGACCGAAGACGGTGGCGCGACTTGGAAGCCGGTTACCATCAACAACAGTCTGGTGCCAGTACGTATGAAGATGGACGGAACCGGAGACCTGATTGTGACCATGGCCGACAAGTGCTGGGGGGCAAGCTCGGGTGCCATTTACCGCTACAATGTGGCAACCGGCAAGGTGGCAGACATTTCACCTTCGAAACTGGCTTGCAGCGATGTGGCCATCAAAGCCTCGAATCCGAACTATATGATAACTTCGACCAATAACACTTGGGTGAATCAGAACTGGGATGATGGGAAGACCGCCAACGGCGACATTATTTGGGTGACTAAAGATGGTGGTGCTTCGTGGACCTCGTTGCAGGACAAGATGGTGCTGACCAATAACGGTGTTACGTGGGTACCGGGTTATGCGTTGCACTGGTGCGGTGGTATCTGCCTTGACCCGGACGACGAGAACAAGGCTTCGTTCACATCGGGAAACGGCATTTGGACGTGCGACAATATCTGGGAGATACTTGACAACCCTTCCGCCAAACCGCTTGTCTACTTCGATGTGCAGGGCGTGGAAGAGACCGTGCCGCTCGATATGATCAGTATAGAAGGGAAAGCACCTATGTCGGTAATCGGCGACTATACTGGTTTTGTACATGAAAATGTGGCCGAATATGCACCCATACACAGCCCAGCGCCAGGCACCACCTATGGTATTGGCTATGCGGCCAAGAATCCGGATGTGATAGCACGTGTATCGGCGTCGGAATATGCATCGCAGAACTCGTATATCACCACCAACGGAGGTAAAACGTGGACCAGTATGGGCAACGTGGCTGCCTACCATGTGGGTTTCTCGGCCGATGGCAAGAAGATGTTTATCTGCACAAAGGCCGGCGAGTTGAAGGTGTCGACCGATAACGGTAAAACGTGGGGGGCTACCAGCATAACGTCGGGCGCAAGTTACGTGGTGGGTGACCCCGAAAACAGCGACTACATCTATGCAACCACAAAAGTGCAGAAAGACGGCTGGATTGACATTACCACATTCTACGTCAGCACCGATGGCGGCAAATCCTTCAAGCCGACCTATGAAACAGAGTTTAACAAATACTCGCGTATAACGGTGGTGCCAGGCCGTGAGGGTATGGTGTTGCTGCCAAGCCCAAGCAAAGGCGTTATGGTTTCAACCGATTATGGAGCCAGCTTCGAGCATCTTGGATTGGTGAACTGCGATGGTGTGGGTGTCGGCAAAGGTAAGTCGGCAGACACTTATACGCTTTATGCCTTTGGTAACGACGGCAAGTCGGAAGGCTTCTTCCGTTCGGTTGATGAGGGTAAAACCTGGCAGCTGACCAACGACAGTAAGCACAATTATGGCGGGTTGGGCAATGGCCAGTTCATAATTGGCGATATGAACGTGTTCGGCCGCTTCTATGTGGGTACCACCGGTATGGGTATTGTCTATGCCGACGAGACGGCCAACTTCGAGGCTCCTGTATATAAATGCAATTCGGGCAATATGTCGGGTGTAGAGGATTGTGTGGCCGAGGTGCCTGTCGGAGAACTGGAAGTTTTCCCAAATCCGACCGACGGGGATTTCTTGTTGAACAAAAACGGCCACCTTGTCATTGTAAGCACGCTCGGCACATTAGTTTACGAGGGTGACTATGAAGCTGGCGCAAAAATAGGCGAGAATCTGCCTTCGGGCATCTATGTGGTGCGTCTTGAAGGCGAGGTTGTCAAGCTGGTGAAGAGGTAACGTTGGAAAAGACATTTGTAAAAAGGCCGGGCACGAGTCGTAAGCCCGGTCTTTTTTGTATAAAAACCGTATATAAAAATGCATAAATCCGCATATTGTTGATAACTTTCAAAGTATGGTTAAAATATGTTAAGTATATGGCGTTTTTATGTTTTACAATATGTTTTTTTTCTTGGTGAGATGGTTTAAAGGTCTTTTTTTTGCAAGCGAAAAATAAATAACAATCTTTTTACCTTATAACTAATATCGAAAAAGGGCGGTAGCGATACCGCCTTTCTTTTTTATTTAGAGGGCAAAAGAAAAATTTGCCCAAAACAGCGTTAAGTGGTAAATTTGAGAAACAAAAAGAAACGTGACCTATGGCAGACCGATCGGAAGGCGGAAATATAGACTATAGCAAATTAGAGAAAGTTATTGACATCGACAGGGTGGTGTCGACCAAAGCACCCAAATTAAAGAAATGGATACCTGGTTGTGTGCTACGGTATCTGAAAAACACCCTGCACGAAGACGACTTGAATTATTTCATGAGCCTGTATGGCAAGTTACAGGGTAAACCCTTTGCCGAAGCCATTCTCAGCCACTTCCACATTACCATTAACGTTGAGGGCGAGGAGAACCTGCCGCAGGACGGCCGCGTGATATTTGCGTCGAACCATCCGTTAGGCGGCCTCGACGGAGTGGCATTGCTGGAATTCTTTAACCGCCATTATGCGCGGGTGAAATCGCCAGTGAACGATGTGCTGATGAACGTGCGCCAGCTGACCACTTATTTTATTCCGGTTAACAAGATGGGAAACCAAAGCCGCGAGGCGGCTGGAGAACTATACGACACCTATGCGGCCGACGACACAATCCTCTTCTTCCCGGCGGGGATGTGCTCGCGAAGGATTGACTTTAAGGGGACAGTTGCCGATTTAGACTGGAAAAAGACCTTTGTGGCAAAAGCGGTGCAATATAAGCGCAATGTGGTGCCCGTTCACTTTATAGGGAAGAACTCGAAGTTTTTCTATGGATTGGGCTACTGGCGTAAAAAACTGGGCATAAAACTGAACATCGAGATGCTGTATCTGGTCGACGAACTGTATAAGGCGAATGGGTCGACTTTCACAATAAAGGTGGGCGAACCGATACCTTATTCGGTGTTTGACAAGAAACAGAAAAATTATAACGAGTGGGCCGAGTGGGTAAAACAGAAGGTTTACGCCATTTGAAGAAGTAATATGCTCCCTTCATTTATCGAAGCATTATGGAAGAAAAAATCATAGACCCGGTTGAGGTCGCAGTTATTGAGGAAGAGTTGCAGGGTCACTTGTTGCGGAAATCGAACAAGGCCGGCAACGAGATTTATTTGTTCGACGGTTTGGAATGTCCGAACGCTATGCGCGAGGTGGGCCGTCTGCGCGAGGTGGCTTTCCGCTCCTCGGGTGGAGGTTCTGGCCTGAGCTGTGACGTCGACCAGTACGACTATCTGCCTTCGCACCCCTACAAACAGTTGGTGGTGTGGAATCCGGACGAGAAAGAGATTGTGGGCGGCTACCGCTACATACACGGGCGCGATGTGCAGTTCGACAGCGAGGGCGTGCCTATGCTGACATCGGCGCACCTTTTCGCCTATTCCGAAAAATTCTTGAAAGAATACCTGCCCTACACCATAGAGTTGGGAAGGTCGTTTATCCGGCCCGAATACCAAAGCACCAAGCGTGGCACCAAAAGCCTGTTCGCGCTCGATAACTTGTGGGACGGACTGGGGGCGCTGATGGTGTCGGTGCCCGATACCCGCTATTTCTTTGGAAAGGCAACCATTTATCCGTCGTATGGCATTGAGGCGTGCCAGCTGCTGTTCTATTTCCTGCGCAAGTACTTCGGCGACACCGAGAATTTGGTTTACCCGCACCGCCCTATGCCTATACCGAACGACGACGAGCGGCTGTCGAAAGTGTTCACGGGGAAGAACTACAAGGAAGACTATGTTATACTGAAGGAAGAGGCCAAGAAACTGGGGCGTACTATACCGCCGCTGGTGAACGCCTACATGTCGTTGTCGCCCACTATGCGCATTTTCGGCACCTCGGTGAACGACGAGTTTGGCGACGTGTGGGAAACCGGACTTATCGTAAACATAGCAGATATATTCGAGGATAAAAAAGCACGCCACGTCAACACCTACGAACGTGACCTGAGTCCGGACGAACGTTTGTGACACAGGTGACACAAAAGGAGTGACAAGTTGGCTGAAATGGCAAAAGGCCTTAAAAGGGCGGGCCAATGCCCTAACGAGCGTAAAATTGCTTATCTTTGCCCTATAAAAACAGAAATATACAATAAGAACATATTATGTCGTTACAATGCGGAATAGTGGGATTGCCAAACGTGGGCAAATCCACTTTGTTTAACTGCCTTTCGAGTGCGAAGGCGCAGGCTGCCAACTTCCCTTTCTGTACAATTGAGCCAAACGTGGGTGTCATTACGGTGCCCGACGAGCGTTTGAACAAGTTGGTGGAACTGAACCAACCCAAGAACACCGTGCCTGCCACTGTGGAAATAGTGGACATTGCCGGTTTGGTGAAGGGCGCCAGCAAGGGTGAGGGCTTAGGTAACAAATTCTTGGCAAACATACGTGAAACTGATGCTATACTTCATGTGTTGCGTTGTTTCGACAATGGCAACATTACCCATGTTGACGGCAGTATAGATCCGGTGCGTGACAAGGAAATTATTGATACCGAGCTGCAGTTGAAGGACTTGGAAACTGTGGAAAACCAGTTGAAGAAGGTTGAAAAGCAGGCAAATGCCGGCGACAAGGATGCAAAAGCGTTGCTGAGCATACTGAAGCGATTCCAGGAAGCCCTGTTGCAGGGCAAGTCGTGCCGTACGGTTCCGTTGGAAAAAGAAGAAGAGCCTTTGGCACGGAATTTGTTCTTACTGACTACGAAACCGGTGCTTTATGTGTGCAATGTTGACGAGGCCAGTGCGGTGAGCGGCAACAAGTATACAGAGGCCGTAAAAGAAGCGGTGAAGGACGAGAATGCGGAGGTGCTGATAGTGGCAGCCGCTACCGAGGCCGACATTGCCGAGTTGGAGACCTACGAAGAGCGTAAGGAATTTCTGGAGGCGGCAGGCTTGAAAGAGAGCGGAGTGGTCCGCCTTATCCATTCGGCCTATGCCCTGTTGAACTTGGAAACCTTCTTTACGGCAGGCCCGGACGAATGCCGTGCGTGGACATTCCGCAAAGGGATGAAGGCACCGCAGTGTGCGGGAATCATCCATACCGATTTCGAGCGCGGCTTTATCAAGGCCGAAGTCATCAAATACGACGACTACGTAGCCTACAAGACCGAGGCTGCATGCCGTGAGGCCGGTAAAATACATATTGAGGGAAAGGATTATGTGTTCCAAGACGGAGACATAACCGTGTTCCGATTCAATGTGTAGAAAGCGTTTAAGCAGTTAAAAATAGCCAGTAGGTTGAATTTATTGGTTATATTGATTGCTTTTATGAAAAAAAGAAATAAATTTGTGTCGTTAAAAAACTCAAAGAAACGTTAATCTAAGTATTGTAGAAACTTTATTGTTTAATCCAAATAATTTAAATTTTATCAAAATGAAAAAGATTTTCCGTCTTTCAGCTATGGTAGCTATGATCTCTATGATGGCTACAGCAGTATGTGTATCTTCTTGTTCTGATGACGACGATGATGATGAACCAGAACCAACTCCAGCTCCAGTGTACACTAAGACTTTCACTGGTGAAGTAGGTGGTAAAGATTCTAAGGCAGGATCTTTTATCTCAGTTCAAGATGGCGAGATTTACAAACTCTCTGACATTACTAATGATGAAGCTAAGGCTAGCCACGTTGAAATCGTATTTGATGGCCGCAAGTTCGTAGGTGCAAACAACTCAATTAATGAAGTCGTAAACAAGAATGGTTGTGGCGCAACTATCATTACAAACAACGGCAAGTATGAGTTCAGAACTAATGGTGGTGAAAATGGTACTAGCTACTCTGGTGTCATCGAGGTTCTCTCAGGTGAATTGAGTGGTGATAAGGCTACTGTTAAGATCAAAGTTTCTGCAAAGTAATCTTAGCTGAAAGTTAAGAAAGAAACATTTTGGGCATCTGGAAAAATCCAGGTGCCTTTTTTTGTTGCCTTATTTAAGATTTTAACGCTATAACTTAAAATATGGCCTTTAGGTCTAAAGTTTCAATTTTGAGACGACGAATACAAATGATGGCTGTTTTCTAAGTTTTACTTTTGTAAATCTGTAAAATACTTCATTATCTATCTTGTTTGGTATTGAAACTTCATAAAGAAGGTTATTCCATTGTTTTGAATAGTCTCGATGTTTTTTTTTGTTATATATGAAAAATCAAATATTTTATTTAATTTTGTGCGCATATAATTAATTTACATTTATTCTCTTAATGTGTTAATATGTGTATTGATTGGAGGTGCGATTTTGTTCGATACTCATCAAGAACCACATAGAGGTAACACTGGAGTGATGTGAAAAAACTGTTCTTCAGAGTGTATATCCTTCTGTATGGTTCTTATTTGCTTTGATTATATCGATTAAGATACAACAAAATACTTTTATGGGTAATTAAACCTAATTAATTTCAAATAAATTATTTTTATATGTTGAAAAAGTTTATTTACGTAGCATTGCTCTCCTTTTCTTGTGGAGGAGTAAGTCTTTCTGCTAAATCAATTACGCCAGATTTAGCAAAAACAGTAGCTGTTAATTTCTTTAAGAATGTCAGGCAGTCAGAAAAAACGGTTAGTGAGGTGGTAGAATCTTATGCTGGAGGAATCCTTACCGGTTATGCTGTGAACTTTCGTGAAGGTGGTTGGGTTATGGTTTCAGCAAACGATGTTATAGAACCAATCATTTGTTTTAATGTGACGGGTAGCTTCTCTAAAGGAAGCGAAGACGAAGAGGAAAATCCTATTTTAGAAGTCTTTGCGGATGGTATAAAGGTGGAGAACACCTCGCTTAAGAGCTCTAATGCCAAAGTGAAAGCCAAATGGGACGAACTGATAGAAAATACTACTTCTAAAAAACAAAATGGTCTTAAATCTTTGCCCACTATTACTTATAAAAAAGATTACCCTAATTTGGGAACATTTGAACAAGTTCCTAATTTCCTTCTGGATGAAGAACAAAGGAGAATTGAGTGGAACCAATACAGACCCTATAATGATTTCTGCCCGAATAAATCTTGCAGTCAAACCTCAAATGGAAGGACACCAGCAGGCTGTACGGCAATTGCTGTGAGTCAGATTGTTAATTGGGGGTATTTTAAAGATAATGGCTTCGATTGGAAATCTATGCCAGCCCGACAGGTAAGTTCTTCTTCTGCCGCAACTTTAGATATGTCGAGAGCCATCAAACAGATTGCGGACCAGTTACACACAGAGTATACGTGTAATGGTTCATCTGCATATCTCCAATTCGCTCCTCCTATTTTAAAAAGTTATGGTTTTGATTGGATTTCTCCCTATTTCGTTAAAGAAAAATGGGGAAAGCAAGAGTGGATTGAGATGATGAAATCGGAATTGAAGTATCTTAAACCAATTCTTGCCGATGGTGTAAGAAAGAATAAAACAGGAGGCCATGCTTTTGTTGTGTCTGGTTATGAACAGTTGGCTGGTTATACTTGGTTCTATTGTAATATGGGACAGCAAAATTTAAGTCTTAATTGTTATTATAATTTTGCTGATAATCAGAGCGATTATATATCCAATAACACAATGAAGGGCATGTATATTGGACTTGAACATTATCATATTTATCAACCTGAAGATAATAATGCGGTAATCACTAATATTTCAACAAATGGTATTACCATTAAAGAGCGAGTTGCCGCTAACTACCTGTTAATTGTTTATAATGGCAATACAGTTGTGGAAAAAACAGCCGGTTGTCTTGAGTTCGGATCTCCAACTCAAGATAATTATCATATAATCAAACCAAAGTATACTCCTAAGGGTAATTATTTGTTCGATTTGGTTGTATTTGGTAATAATGGAACACGGTATTTTCATGGAAGGTTTGATCGTTCAACTCCTTATGAATCAAAAACCATCGGTTATAATTCATGGCCAGAAGAGTTAATTTCTGCCGTAGGTTGGTCTAATGAATATATCGAACTGGGTTTCGAAAATTCGGGTATGCTACAATATGCCCAATGGATGAGGGAGGCTTATGCTAGTCCGAATTATGATGTGGAGGACGACATCTTGTTAGCCGGCTTCCCTTCGTTAGTCGTTTCTCCAAATCCAAACGATGGACATTTTACGGTTTCTATCCGTGCTTTTGACGGTGATGGGGCGTCTGTTGTAGTAACAGATGCTATTGGTAATACAATCAAAACTTATCGTAATGTAAAAGAGCAACTGGAGGTAAACCTTGGAAATGTTGAGCCTGGCATGTATTTTGTCCGTGCAATATCAGCAAATAACAGCAAGGTCGAAAAAATTATTGTAAAGTAAAAAGACGTTGTTATATTATTTGTAGTGTGTCTTTCTGTTGCGTAAGCATCAGATATATAACTTAGCTGAAAGTTAAGAAAGAAACATTTTGGGCATCTGGAAAAATCCAGGTGCCTTTTTGTTTTTCCTGCGTATATTTGTTAATTTTGAGTAGAAAAAAACAAATTATCTCATGAAAAAACTATTCCGCCTTGCGGCGTTGGCTACCATGGCTTCGCTGGTAGCAACCATTTCAGTAACTACATCGTGCTCGGATGATGACGATGACGACCCCCAGTTAGTTCTGCCAAAAGACACAACTTTTACGGTGAATATGGGTGGAGCAAACTCGACTGCCGGTTCTTTCTTGTCGGTTAAAGACTGCAAAGTGTACAACAAGTCAGACGTAGCCAAGCACTCCGACAATGTGGAAATCGTGTTCAACGGCTTTGGTTTCAAGTCGGCAGCAGAGAGCGACAACTCTATTGTCAATTCAAACGGCCAGTCGGCTAAAATTAGCCAGACCAGTCCGTTGACGTACTCTTATGAGACATCGACCGGCTACAAGGGGTCGCTGACGCTGACCGAAGAGCCAGGAGATGAGGGCGCCAACTATGTGGTGACCGTTATCCGTCAGAAAAAATAAGGAGAAATATAGAAAGTTCAAGATAAAGGCAACTGTCTTGTGGCAGATGCCTTTTTCTTTTTTTTACAGCGGAAAGTCCGTAATCTTTTGGCACGTTGCGCTTTTCCGCAACTTGGTTTGCACTACACCGGGTAAAGTGCTAATTTTGCAGAGTCAAACAAAACAGAAAACAATGAAGCTGAATTTCGACAATAACTGTCATGGCCTGGTGCAGGCTGTTGTGCAGGACAAGCGCACACTGAAAGTGTTGCGTGTGGGCTATGTGAATGCGGATGCTTATGCGCAAATGGAGGCAGAAAAGACGGTAAAACTCTATAATATAAAGACGAATGCCATAGAAGTGGTGACGGGTGGCGAATACTTCAAACCTTTGGCGGTAGACCAACTGCTCCCCAATGAAGACGGAACCGCTGTTGTTATCTTTGCCCTTCCCGAAGGCTCAACTACCGGCGCCGACACCTTTTTAGGCAACAAGAATATAGAAGATCTGGCTTTCTTCACAGAATTGCAGGACTTTATTGAGAAACGCTACCAGGAAATGCCCGAAGGCAGCTATACCACCAAATTGTTTAAGAAAGGGGTGAACAAGATGTGCCAAAAGGTGGGCGAGGAAACAATAGAGGCCATTGTGGAGGCAACAAACGGCACCAAGGAGCAGTTTATTTACGAGTGTAGCGACATGCTTTACCACCTGATTGTGCTCCTCACCTACAAGGGTGTCCGTATTGAGGATCTGGCGCGCGAGTTGAGGGCAAGGCATTAATCTTTCTTAGAAAAAGTTTATAAGATAAAACCCCGGAAGTTGGTTCGCAACTTTCGGGGTTCCTTATTGGTACAGTGGACAGACCACCCTTGAAAATGGAAAAAGCCGGTTTTGTGGGAACCGGCTGTATGTAATGGATAAAATTTTCTTATCCTAAAACCTTCTTGAAGCGGGTCAGGAACTCGTCTGCCTCGGCCATGCTGAGGCAAAGAGGAGGCAGCAGACGGATGGTGTGTTGGCCGGCAACACCGGTGAACACCTTCTGCTCGTAAAGCAGGTTGGAGCGGATTTCCTTGATAGGCTCTTCGAACTCCATACCAATCATCAGACCGCGTCCGCGGACCTCTTTAATCTGCTTGAAGCCTTTCAGCTCGTTTAGTAAGTGTGCGCCAACCTTGGCCGCATTTTCAACCAGTTTTTCCTTGTTCATGATGTTCAACACCGATATGGCGGCAGCGCAAGCCAAATGGTTGCCACCGAAGGTGGTGCCCAACTGGCCGGGTACAGCCTGGAATTTAGGGGCGATAAGCAGTCCCGACATTGGCAGACCGTTGCCGATGCCCTTAGCTACACTGATAAGGTCGGCTTTGATGCCCGCATACTGGTGGGCGAAGAACTTACCGCTTCGGCCGTAACCAGACTGGATTTCGTCGAGGATGAGGACTGTGTCGGTATCGTCGCAGGCCTTGCGTAGTTCTACCAGGAATTGGTCGTTTGGAATTTGAATGCCTCCAACGCCCTGAATGCCTTCTATAATACAGCTAGAGAACTCTTTTGTGTCAAGTTTGGCGCGAACAGCGGCAATGTCGTTCAGGTCAACGAAGTCAACCTCAAAACCCATATAGGCAACCGGACTGAATTTGGGGTTGTCGGTAACCCTGGCAGCTGCAGTGGTACGGCCGTGGAACGAGTGGTGGAAAGCTAAAACCTTTTTACGGTTGTTGTAGAAAGAGGCCAGCTTAATCGCGTTCTCGTTAGCCTCTGCTCCAGAGTTGATAAGGAACAGGCGGTAATCGTCGTAACCAGAAGCTTTGCCCAAGAGGTGGGCTAACTCAACCTGCAGTTTGTTGATGACCGAGTTAGAGTAAAAACCGATTTTAGCCACTTGTTCGCTGATGGCTTTCACATAATCGGGGTGTGCGTGACCGACCGAAATAACGGCATGGCCGCCATACAGGTCAAGATATTCTTGTCCTTTCTCGTCGTAAACGTGGCAGCCTTTACCACTGACAACGTTCACGTTGAAAAGAGAATAAACGTCAAATAATTCCATTATTATCGTTTCGTTTTTGTTGTTTGATACTTAGAATGCGTTTGCTTTAAGTCTGAGGCCGGCAGTCTCGTCAATGCCGAACATGATGTTCA
>DGTD01000075.1:47554-113739 GCA_002396385.1 Bacteroidales bacterium UBA4345 | reverse complement strand
TTTTAAGTTTGAAATACTATTATATTTCAATCATCAACGTACTTGCAGCATTCGTTACAATAATGTTAACGGCAGTTTTTTTATGGCATCGCTTTTCTAATAGCTGGCAAACTCAACTTATTTATAGTATCCATACCTACCATACTCACAACTTGTACATTAACCATAGGCGGGAGGTTCATATTCAACTGGGGCTTATTGGGCCACCTCGGCAAAAGACAAGGAGAAATCGGATATGAGAAGGTTCTGAAAAAAAGTTTTGAAGAAAGCTTCTGCATCGTGAAAAAGTTTGCAGGCTTCAACGCCTCTGCGAAAGAGTCGCAACTTGAGTTTTTGGAAGAGAAGTACATTTTCTTGGCGACCTATAGAGATGCACACACAGACGAGAAGGGGAAGAAGATTATTCTCCTTTACTTTGGCGAAGGAATGGACTATAAAAAGGAGATAGCCGAATCTCTGAAAAGTGAGTACGGCACCCGTCTTCGCCTTTACTGGCAGTTCCGCGAACCAGGCGGGGAGGCTCTAGCCATACAAAGAATCAGGGAATGGCGACAGAACGAAAAACAGAGTTTCGCCTCGCTGCTCTTCAACCTGTTCGTTGTGGACGATGGCATAAAAGACAACGAGTGGAGTGCGCTCCAGCTTTTTATGAGACAGATTAAGTTAGCGCCAAAGCTCGTCAACACCCTCAACGAGTCGTGGAGTCCGCTTCGTTCAAGAACATACGAGCAACAGCAGAGCAAAAAAGCGGGTCAGCAGACCACAAGCACCGCCTCTCCTAACGAGAAGTTTTACAATGCGCTTGGACTGACCTCGTCGGCAAGCACAGAAGACGTACGGAATGCCTACCACAAACTGGCACTCGAATACCACCCAGACCTTGCTAAAAACACAGGAAACAAGAGCTTCTGCGAACACAAAATGGCAGAAATCAATGAAGCTTACAAAAAGATAACCGCATTAAAATAAAGTGTAAACAAGATTATAGAATGAAAATATGTACCTTTGTAGGAAGAAAAGCAATTATCTATGTACAAGATTAAGAAAACAATAGAAATATCGGCAGCCCACCAGTTGAAAACAACCTACGCCACACCCTGTAACCGGTTGCACGGACACAACTGGCTGATTACCGTCTACTGTCAGGCTAAAGAGCTGAACGAGAATGGTATGGTAATTGACTTTTCAGAGGTAAAGCGTATCGTCAAAGACAAAATGGACCATCAGAACCTAAACGAAGTCTTCGACTTTAACCCTACCGCCGAGAACATTGCCCGTTGGGTATGCGACCAATTGCCTGGCTGCTATAAGGTAGAGGTAGTGGAAAGCACCGACAACACGGCCATCTACGAAAAAGACATTTAAGAAAGATACGACAAGAAAAGGTTTTCTCTCTTCCTTTTCAGAAAAAAACACATGTGACAAAATGAATACAAAAGTCCGCTTTTTACTATTACTTTTCGTCCTATTTAACGTTAGCACGACATTCAGCCAGACCAATGAAGGCGGTTTCCCTTTAGAAGACAACCAAAGCAGTTTAAAAGGGAGAAACGCAATACCAACCATAGTAATGCCGAAAACCGACTTCAAGTCAGACCACAAAAAGAGGGGACCTTTGTGCGGCAACATTTTCGCACACAAATTTGCAGTAGACATCAACCTTAAAGAAAAAGGCCAGCATTCAAAATCTGGCGACTTCAATATTTGGCGACTTGGATTAAAGTCAGAAAACGCATATTCGCTGAACATAATACTAAAAGACTTTAAAGTTCCAACAGGAGCGCGCCTGTTCCTCTACAGCCCTAATCAAGAGCAAATAAAGGGCGCCTACACTAAAGCAAACAACACGCCCTACAATTTTGCAATAAGCCCCATCGACGGTGACGAGATCATAATTGCATACGAAGAGCCCGTCAACCCCGATTTCAAAGCCGACCTTGTCATTAAGCGAGTCAATCACGATTTTAAAGGTCTAAAAACACTTCCGTCGTTCGGTTCAAGCGAAAGTTGCCACATAGAAGCAGCAAGCGCCCCCGTCAGCCTTACAAAAAGAAGTTCATGCGAACTGATAATAGACGGAGCCGTATATTGCTCAGGAAACCTTATCAACAACACGAACAACGATGCCAACCCCTACATCGTCTCATCAAGCCACTGCTATTGGGAAACATACGAAGAGCTACAAAATGGGCAACCGGTTGAAAAATACAGGCTAGACACTAATTTGGTCCACACCACCGTCGCATTTTTCAACTATGAGGCACCTAGCGAAGAATGGCCTATAGAAGGTTCGAGAGAGATGAGTTTGAGTGGAGCAAAAATGATAGCCTCACGCAAGAGCAGAGACATGATTTTGATACAGATGAACGAAATTCCACCTGTCGACTTCCGTCCGTATTACGCTGGTTGGAACCGAGAATCATACATATCAGGCCCTGTTTACTGCTTCCACCACCCTTATGGTGACGTAAAAAAAATATCGAGAGACGAAGCCACACCATCTACCGCATCGTTCGACAACACCAAATTATTCTACGAGAACTCGCACTGGCGGATATACCGGTGGGATGAAGGTATGACCGAAGGAGGGTCAAGCGGAGGGGCTCTTTTCGACAGCAAAGACCATATTGTCGGCTGTCTTACAGGAGGCGACACGAATGCCAATTGCGACAAACCAGGAGATGATTATTTCTGGCAATTATATAAGGTATGGGACAAAGACACTTACGATAAGAACCTAGGTTACTGGTTGGATCCAAAAGGCAGCGGAGTCAGTGTTCTTGATGGTTTGGAACCCTATAAATACCCATGCCGGCGCATCAGCCACCGAAGTTGGAACGAAGTGCCAGCCGTTCCAGAAGTCGAGAACAACAAGTACTATGCAGTGGGAACAAACAATCAAGGTATAACCGAATATTCGGAGAAATACGATACAGAAAAAGAAATCACCCTTTATGGTGTATACTTCTTCCCTGTCGTAGCCCAATACAGCAGCAAGAGGCCTGTATACCTACGCATTTACAAAGGAGCGAACAAACCCGACAGTTTGATATACGAGCAACTGATACGCATCCAGACAAAACAATACAATCCGTATAAAGACAAAGTATTCACAGAAGACACTCCCCAGTGGGGCAGTATGGAGAACTACATCAGACTAAAGACTCCATTGAAACTAGACACCACATTCTTCGTATCGATAACAGTGCCGGAAACTAGTATCACCAATTACACCCCTTTCGCACTTTACTATAGCGACCCTAAAGAGACCGAAGAACAGAACACAGCATTCTTCAAAAATGCAGACAAACAATGGGTGCCTTTTACAGCACACCCCCAAATAGCTGCGCCAACCTCTCTGATGGTAGACGTTGTGGTGAGGGACGGATGGGACCACAGCGACGACTTGAATCCGATAACTCCGACAGAGCCTCCTATCGATTCGACCCGCTACGTGGAGAATGCCCTATGCTACCCCGCTTTCACAACTGGAGAACTGAATATAGAGATTCCGAAAGGAGACCGCTTGCAAAAAATTCAGGTTACAGACATGAGCGGACGCACCCTCTACATAAAAGACGGAATTAACACAACCGTACATTACAGTTTCAACGTAGCCGACATCTGTATGCAGGACAATGCCTACAATGTGATTGCCACGTTCAAATATGCAAATAAAAAGACATTCCGGTTTATAAAATGGAGATCGAAATAAACAAGACTGACCTTCGAAAACGGATACGCCAAGCTTTGAAAGGAATGAGCAAAGAGCAGTGCGTCAACGAAAGTCAAAACATCTGGTCACAATTAGAGCACGATCCAGTCTTTGAAAAAGCAGAAACCATATTGTTATACTGGTCGTTGGAAAACGAGGTAGAAACCCGTCCGTTCATCGAGAAATGGAGTAATCGGAAAAAAATCTTACTACCAGTAGTCATTGGCGACATACTTGTCTTAAGGGTATATGAGGGGGTTGCCTTAATGCGAGAAGGCGCCTACGGCATTCTTGAGCCACAAGGCAGAGAGTGGGAAGACTACGGAAACATCGACCTTTGCATTATACCAGGAGTCGGGTTCGACAAAGAGGGGCACCGGATGGGGCACGGGAAGGGTTACTACGACCGTTTGCTCAACAGACTGCACGCCACAACTTACGGCATCTGCTTCAGCACCCAATTGGTAGATAAAATACCGACAGATCCTTGGGATATCGGAGTAGACAAGGTCATCTATCCTCTTTGACAAAAGTTGTATCACGCCCGTTTAACAAAAGGCGAAGACATTACAACAGCCGCGCCCAATTGTTCTGTTTTTTTATGCATAGGAGTACCCCCTTCGTGAATTGAGCCTTGGCTACTTCATTTTGAATACTTCACAAACTTACGGCTGCACCCATTTTCCTCTACAACATAAACGCCGACTGGCAACGACGACAAGAAGGATGCATAAGAAGAACTCACCTCTGACGGAGCAAACGAACGGAGCAAGACACCACCAGCAGAATACACGCGAACGCCAGTAGCACTAGTTTGGCACGACCGCACCAACGGCACAGCTGTTTCTTCTTGAAGTGGCAACCACCCGCTACCGTCTTTGTAATAATACCCCAACAGAGTTCCCCCCTGTTCTACAGTTTCGGCAAGGACACTGTCTAACATTATTTCATAAGTCACATTAGAATGTCCGTAAACAGCCACTACTTGAGCGTTCGACACAAAGGACTTTCCTCCCGAATTAACGACCAAACGTAGCACATCTTCATAATTTCGCGAGGTATAGTTACTTAAAGGCAGACGCGCCAGCAGTCCTTTCTTTTTATCTTTGACAACCTGCATAGGCGCACTTAGCGACAAATCGGCGCCAAACGAAGGGTTATCAGGTACGCTAAGCGTCATCTTACCCTGTTTGACTGTCAGCGTCATTTTGTTAGGAGCATTATTGTAAACCATCTCCCATTCCCCATTGCCGACCTTTGTAACAAGTGCCAACACATAAGAGCCAGAAGACAACGTGCCCAAACTTGTAGAAATTGAGCGGAAAGACTTTTCCACAGGGAAAGTTTCAGAAGCCAGCACCTTATTGAGTTTACCCTGCCGGAACAAACCGAGGCCAACCGTCACACTACCATCGGCATCATAGCCAACAGACTCCGTCGTGCAATCGGCCAAAAGGAAACGTAACGTAAACACGTCGGAAGAGGTCAATTGGAGTTCGGTAAGCGAAGAGTCGCTGTTAACCACCAGCGGATGCATCAGCATAAACGGGTGTTTTGGCAAATTCACCGTATCGACACTGCATGAGGTAAAAAAATCAGTCAGCATCCCCTGACCATAAGGGAAACACCAGTCAGAATTTCCTGGTGTTGAACCAGAATAAGGGACGATATCAAGATTCAAATACTTGTCACCTCTTCCCCCATCGCCAAAGTTAACATGGTAAAAATGGTCCGCACTATAGCCATCGACCACAAAGGCACGGCGAGTGCTGTCAGAGCCCAGAATATGGTAGCCTGCATAATAAACCGGGCATCCCAACTGCAAGTTTTGGTCCAACATTTCAATCCAGTTAGCCGTAGTATAGAACTTTCGCGACGCATATTGCACCTCGCTCAAGCCCATATTTTTGTGTAATCCGTAAACCATACCCGGCACACTATGAATCTCACTAGTCTTACCGTATTTGGTACGGATAGCTTTACCGATGAAAGGTATCGACTCTAACACATTTTTTTGAGTTTCCAGATTATAGTCGAAATAAAAAGTAGTGTCAATAGCAACATCATCATAAGCTATTTCGCCAAACACCTTCGACGGGGCCTGCAGCGCAAAAATCATCTGTCCAATGGCAGTAGCATCATAACCGGCCGAGCACCGGTTACCATTCATCCAAGGAGGACAAAAGAAATTAATATGATCCATCGTCCAATTCGTTTGCAACATTGGCAGAGTTGAATCAGAGGCAACAGCAATCATACCGTTCTCATTAAATCGTATTTTCTCACTATAACGGGCACCATCGGGGAACGTAACAGGACGCCAATCCTCTCCAGACGAATCACGGTATAAAAGACTGACAGTGTAGGTTGGTCCTATAGAGAAGTTTTTCAAGTAGTTGTCTAGTGGTACAAAATCAAAGGCCTTGTAAAGTCCGTATTCAAAGACAGCATCAGCGCTATTCATCAAACTTCCGAAAGCCGACGCTAGCAAAAGCGTGTCCTTAGTCTTATCGTTTGCGATGAGCAGGGCAACCTGCGAGGACGGATAAACAGGCGGAGCGAAATAGACGCCTTTAGAACAGAAACCAGACGAAGTAGTTGACACGCCAAGCTGGGTTAGCGTATGACAGCCGGCACGTTTGTACAAAGTAGGCGAGAAAGTCAGGTCGCCATAGGCAAAGACATGTTTTTCGCCTTTTTTGAAAGTCCCTGGAGGTTGGATACCGATAACCGCCATATTCGATTCATTGAACTGGTCTCCATTTTCAGGATTAATAGCCGATAGCGAAAAATATCCGTTACAACTGCCATACCAACTGAAGTTGAAATGGAACGTGGTGTCGACAGCATTGTAACCGTCACAAACAAAGGCATGTCCGTATGAGCCTTGTCCCGCATAAAGGACAGGACGGGCATTTGCCAATTCGTTATAAATAATACGGAACCACATATCAGGGTCGCTACGTCCCACACAAACCATCGAAGAATCGTAATCGAAATAGCGAACCAGCGCCTTAGGCACCCTGGAAGAGAAAGCCGAAGTGTTATCTACGCCAAACTTGGCGTGCACGGCATAAGCACAATCGCGGCCCAATATAGCAGCGGCCGCCTTTCCTTTTTCTGTTGTCAAATCGCCCAGCGCATCCCAATCGTACACCGATCCTTCCAGACTGTGTTGGAAGACAGTATCCTTACCATCGAGTTTAGAGGCATACATAACCGTATCGCGACCTTTTTCCGGATATTGCCAGTAATTCATAATTTGGAACATAGCAAGCGCCACGCAACCAACCTTTGTATTTTTGCCGTTCACTTCTGGGCAAAGACCGTTAAATGGTATCGTACCCCATTCATATGGCAGCAGGACATCAATAGAAGGGAAATCTTGGTCTGTTGACTTAAGTACCAGTCCGTCTTCGCTTTGTTGAGGAACGGCCAAGGGGCGCAATTTGTCGGGATGTGAGATTCCGTAACTGATTTGCCGTACGTATGTTTGCAACCAGTTCTCAAGAGGAGCAGGCAGAGAGTCTGCCGATTCTACAAATCCATCGGTATAGCCTAACAGAGGCTTTGCGCAATCGTCGGCAGAGACAAACGAGAGCCGGCCATCGGCATTATTGCGGAAGACGTAGAGCACTTTATTGCCAAGGGTATCGGAAACTGTTCGTACAAGTTTGCAATTTGATTGTTGTGCCTTTTTCAGGACAACTGGCTGTTTAGAGACAACACGTGCCAATGCCGCAGAGGGTGACAATTGGGCACTCCGTGCCGTAAAGACAGAGAAGCAAAGCAAAGCCACGAAACAAAATATGTTGTTTTTAACGTTCATACTATTACTTTTTTCACAGATTCAACAAACTAATATACATAAAAATAAAACAAGGCAAATAGCACAATTCAATAAAAAAACGGTTTAAAGAAAGGAACAGCAGAAATTGCTCAACAAACAGCAATAAAATAGAAACAAAAAGGTCATGAAAACGGGGGTACAAGCCACAATTAATAAAATTTTTAAAGCCGTCGTTTGTAAAAAAAAAGTAACTTTATGACTGAAAAACACAAATTAGCACCGCTTATGGTAATGAAATATACAAAAAAAATTGCAGTTGCGCTTTGCCTGCTATGCGGGAGCTTTGCTGGCAATGCGGCTGTTCAGATGAACGAGGTTATGCCTTGTAACCTTTCAACCATAATGAATACCGACAACTATAATTTCTCGGGGTTCATAGAATTCACAAGTGACCAGCAAGTGAATCTGAGAGGTTACACCCTAATCCATTACAAGAAAACCTCAAAAAAGTATACCGAAAAATGGACGTGGCAAATCAACAACGACATTATGCTGAGTGCCAACTCATACACCTTGTTGTGGTTCGACGAAGACAATAGACAGAACCATGCGCCATACAAACTAGATGCCGACGGAGGCTATTTATTGTTAAAGAGCGGTAACACACTGGTCGACTCTATCGCATACGACGTGCAAACTGCTCACCTATCGTTCGGTCGTTATGGGAACGGCTCTGGCTACATGGAGCCGACACCAGGAGCGGCAAACACAACAGCCTACGCGAAAATGACCCGTTGCCAAGCGCCGGAATTCAGCGAAAAGGGTGGATTGAAGTCAGGCAACGTGTCGCTGACGCTCTCTTGCGAGACCGCCGGAGCCACCATCCGATACACGACCGATGGAAGCGAGCCTACGGCCCAGAGCCAGGCCTACAACAGTCCTATCGTCTTCAACAGCAACACCAACATCCGCGCCAAGGCGTTTGCCAATGGTATGCTGCCAAGTGCCATTGCCACCAGTTCGTACATCTATAACGACAACGACCACAACGAATGTGGCGGATTTACAGTGCCAGTGGTTTCCATCACTGTTGACGACCGCTACTTCAACGACAACCAGATTGGTATGATGGTGCAGGGCACGAATGGTAAAAGAAGCGAAAAGAACTGCATGGGAGGTATGGGAAATGCCAACTATAACAACGACTGGCAACGCCCCGTTAACTTCGAGTACTTCGAAAACGGTGAGCAAGTGGTGTCGCAAGAGTTGGAGGCAACAGTGGAAGGAGGTTGTTCAAGAACCTACACGGTCAAATCCATTTCATTGAAGGCATCGAAAAAGACGGGTGCCGACTTAGTGGACTACCACCTCTTTAAGATGAAACCAGACCTTTACCACCAAACCATTTATCTGAGAAACGGTGGTCAGGGTGCTGATGCCGGTATGAATATGTGGGGCGGAGGTATGTTCGGTCCTGGTCAAGGCGGTCCTGGACAAGGTCAGCAACAACAGCAACAGAAAACCGACAAGGTGAAGTTCAGAGACGCCCTGATGCAGGCCTTTGGCACCAACATGAACATCGACTACCAGGCCTACCAGCCTGTGGCCTACTACATTAACGGCGAATACATGGGTATGATGGCGCTGATGGAACGTACCAACAGCAGCTATGTGGAAGCCAACCACGGTGTGGACGGCGACAACATCGACATGGTTACCCTCTCTGACCAGTTGGGCATCAACGTTTCGAAAGGTACACTCGATGCCTACAACAGCCTGATCAGCTTCTTGGAGAGCAACGACACCCAGACAGAAGAGTACTATGCCGAGGCCTGCCGACGCATGGATATGGACGAGTATATCGAATACCAGATTCTCGAACAGTTCATCTGCAATGCCGACTGGCCGGGCAACAACACCAAAATATGGAGAGAGCGGAAAGACGGTTCACGCTTCCGTTGGATTCTTTTCGACACCGACTATGGATTTGGTCACGACGGTGCACTCAACAGCCAAAGCGACATGATTACCTACTGCCGTGGCGAAGGCAAAACCAACTGGGGTAACAACAAACAATGGATGACCACCATGTTCAAACACTTGAGCGACAATCCGCAGTTTGCCAAGAAGTTTACGACCAAATACCTCATCCACTTGTCGACTACCCTTACAGAAAACCGGTTGAGAGCCGTTTACGACAGCATTGTCAGCCTAGTAGAGCACGAGTACTGTGCCGATATGCACAAGTCGGCCCAAGAGGCTTCGGCTTCTATGCTTACTTTCGCATTGGAAAGACCTCAAAATATTTTGCAGCATTTGCAACAATATGCAGGAACAGAGGCAGCCGTCGACTTCGTACTGAAATCGAACGTGGCAGGAGCGCACTTCACCATCAATGGAGAGCCTGTCAACGGCTTCAACGGCAAATACTTGCCAGGCTTTGCCACCGAGTTCAAGGCCTATCCGCCAGCTGGCTACAAGTTCGACCACTGGGAAATTCAGGGCGAGTTTAACGAAACCAATAAAACCAGCAACTGCATAAGCAACCTGCCGGGTGAATTGAGCGGTTCGCTGACAAGCACCTGTACAATAACCGCAGTATTCACACCTGCTAATTACAATTACACACTCGTCATCAACGAATTGTGTGCAAGTAGCGACAAGAACTCGGGCAACGCCGACGAATATGGCAAATATCCGGACTGGATAGAAGTCTACAACTATGGAGAAGAGCCTATTGACCTGGCTGGGCTTTACTTCTCAAACAAGTCGGGGGACTTGAAAGTCAGCCAGATTGCCTACGGAAGTGCGTCTACCGTCATAAACAGCAAACAGCGCGTTTTGGTTTGGGCAAACAGCGACCCTGTTGACGGTCCGCTTTACCTCAACTTCAACATGAATGTAGACAAGTCAAAAACCATCTACTTGAGCAATGCCTCGGGCGAAATCATTTCACAAGCCTCATACGACCCACACAACACAAACGAGTCGTTCGGCTACCAGAATGACAACGCTGGCAATTGGGTTTTGTTCAACGTTTGCGAAAAAATCACAGCCACACCAGGGAAGGCCAACGGCAGCATAAGTTGCTTTAATTCTGAATTGGAAGACGCTGCTGTAGCAGAAGGCTACGCGCTGTATCCGAATCCGGCAACCCTCAATGTAACGATAACGTCAAATTCGCAGATGAACGAAATCAACATCTCTGACGTAAACGGACGTCTTGTTTGGCACTTCTCGCCGAACAGTAAAGAAACAGTTGTTGATTTGTCAGACTTCAGCAAAGGAGTCTACGTTGTACGCATAACATGTGAGGACGGTGTATTTAATGAAAAATTGATCAAGCAATAACCTGCAACAAACCAATAAGAAGCGAGGGTGCACAATTGTTGTACATCCTCGTTTTTTCTTTTCCTATAATAGGTAAGAAAATATAATCTACAAATCCGACAAACATTACAATCGGGCACCCGGCATATGTTTTTCCGGTCCTAGAATCCGTATTTTAAGTTTAACCCCATCCGTCAAATATACTTTGTGTTATTAGTGAAAAGACTTAACTTTGTAATAATAAACAAAAAAGTGCCTATGGTAGCAGAAAAATACATACATTTCGATTGGGCAGTGAAGCGTATGCTTCGCGACAAGGCCAATTTTGTGGTATTGGAGGGACTGCTAACAGTCTTGCTTGAGGAAAAGATTACAATTACCGAAATTCTTGAAAGCGAGAGCAACCAAGACAGTTACGACGATAAGTTCAACAGAGTTGACATTAAGGCCAGAAACTCTAAAGACGAAATCATCATTGTCGAAGTCCAACTCTCACGGGAGGTTTACTTTTTGGAACGCATTCTTTATGGAGTAAGCAAGGCCATTTGCGAACATATATCTTTAGGAAGCGATTACGACAAAGTAAAAAAAGTATATTCAGTAAACATCCTCTATTTCGACATGGGCACAGGACAAGACTACCTGTACCATGGCAGAACTGAATTCAAAGGTGTTTTCTCTAATGACATTCTGCAAATAAGCAGGAAACAGCAGGGTACATTCCGGAAATGGCCAGCCGGAAACATTTTTCCTGAATACTACCTTATCAGGGTCAACCAGTTCAACGAGTTGGCAAAAACTCCTATAGAAGAATGGATGGAATATATTAAAGACGGAGTCATTAAAGACGACACAACTGTCCCTGGACTTCAAGAAGCCAGAGAGAAACTGAGATACATATCAATGACTGCCGACGAACGCCTCGCCTATGAACGTCACTTAGACAATATCAGAATTCAAAACGATGTGATTAATACTGCCAAAAACGACGGATTCGCAGAAGGAGAAGAACAAGGCTTTGCTAAAGGCGAAGAACTAGGTTTTGCCAAAGGACAGGAACAAGGTTTTGCCAAAGGACAGGAACAAGGTTTTGCCAAAGGACGGGAAGAAGGACGGGAAGAAGGAATTCTAAACGAGAAAACAGAGAATGCCCGTAAGATGAAATCAAAAGGCTATCCGTTACAAGATATTTCAGAGATTACCGGACTTTCGATTGACGAGATAGAGGCTCTATAAAGACTAAAAAAGACACCACCCAAGAAAGGTTTGGGTGGTGTCTTCTTTTTATTATTTCCAACTCAGCTATTCCGCCACAATTTTCCAACACCTATTTTCAACTACTACCAAATACACCCCAGAATTTGGCATTGTGGCTACGAACTCGTCGGACAACGATGTTTCACTTGCCACCATATCGCCAACTGGTGAATAAAAACGAACGTGGCTGCCTTTTGCGTTCAGCACATGAACCTGTCTGCCATCGGCGAACACTTGTCTAGCTCCATTGTCGGCAACAGGTTCTACTGCCGTATTCTGACAGACAATGCTTCCGTTCGCCGAAAGAGGCGTAGCGGTTAGGGACTCTACCCCATAAGGATCGGAACATTTGCCAAAAACCACCATATTTGACGAGCCATCGTTTTCTCTTCCAAACGACTCATCGGTACCATGTGGCACATACGTCAAACGGCTCAACTCTACATCAGCATCGAGGTAGTTCAAACGCAATACAATTGTCTCAGGAGCAGAGACACCCAACTTGAAATTCAGGTGAAGCGGTCCCGATGTTGGAGCTTTATCGGCCCACAGCAATTTATAGCCATGTGCAGGCACTACAGTCGCAGCGTATCCGAAAGGTATAGTACTTCTAACCTCTTTCGTCTCATTCACAACCGACATTCCAGCCAAGTCGACCGCATTGTCGCTTCCATTGTAAATTTCAATCCAGTCAGACGCCTCCCCATTCTCGTCGGGAGTGGAATTGTTTGAGGCACAAACTTCGTTCAAGTAAAGGCCAGAAGGAACTTGTATATGAGGGTCGTGTTCAAAATAGATAGTAACCTTCACCTCACTTGAATCGGCCACCTTCGTGAAATACTTTTCAGTATATCTGTTCCCCTCTTGTGTCCTTACTGTAACATTATTAAGGGCCCACTTCATGATTCTGTATCCATAAGGGATAATCGGCTCCACCTTCACACGCTCGTTCATATACGACCAAGTGTTATACTTGACCCCTTCAAACTCTCTTTTGTTGAGGAGGAAAGAGAATGCAGGGTTCTCTCCATCGGGGAAGACAGCCCTTACTTTAATAACAACAGTGTCGTCGCCCAGACCAAATTCCTTTTTCAGCTGGTTAACCACATATTTTTTTCTTTCCTTGGCAAACTCCCGCATTTTTTCAGCTTCCAGATCATATTCGTTCTGATAACCCGGACACTTTAAAAAAGTGTGGTTCTGTATAGTGGCACACATATCGAGGTCGGTCAGTCTACGGATTGAGTCGTGTTTCGTTTCAATTCGCTCGTCGGTAAAAGTATGTTCCAACCTATCGAGATACTGGTCGAGGAACCTCCAACGGAAGTCTTCGTTCTTCATGCACGATTTCATCAGAACCAGCAACGACTCTTTCTTCCCCCTGATAGGCATAGTAGCAAAATCGAGCATACAGGTGTCTAAAGCCGTAGCTTTCGACATTCCGAAATCGGTATCGAAAACAATCCAGCGAAATCGCCCGCCATCGTGTTTCCTCCAGATTTTGATGTTATTATTCACCCAATCGGTATTTCCCGCATACTGTTCCAGAATCTGATAATCGATGTATTCCCCCACATCCATATGTGTATTGAGTTTATCGTAAAAGTCGTCATCCTCGTAACTCTTGCTTACGTAGTCAATCATACTGTCGTAAGCGTCACGTGTACCATTCTCGCAGATGTATCCGTCGCCATTTACGCCAAACAGGTCAATTTCATCCTCATCGAGCCCGTAATTGTGGTAGACATAGTCAGCACCCGACCGTTCGGTAAGTATCATCATGCCATAAAACGCGCCATTCAGGTAGAATGAAACCGGTTGGGCGACTTGTCGGTCAAGATCCATACCGTCGGCCAGGCTTTGTATGAACATATCCCTCCAGCGTGGTTGCACATAAGCATAGCCATTACCACCATTACGCAAAGCAAGGCTTTTGTACTTTTTATAAGGGCGGCTCGGAAAAAACTCAGTGTAATCGAACTTGTTCTTACCCGAACGTTTGTTAGCCTTTATCTTCAAACTTTTGGCAATATGTATTCTGGTGCATCCACCATAGACGCCAATTTCCACCTCCTGGTTATCGACCACTTTCCCGTCGAGAATATATTCGAAATTAGCCGAGCGCATCCAGTCTTGGTTGTAGTTAGAGGCAGGGGTGCATCCCGATTCAATTCCATTTTTTCCCTGTACATAGAAACCGACCATATCGTCGTACACATCGGCATCGTTAGCGGTTAGCGAAACAATAGGCAGTCTTTCCCCCGTTCCGGCACACGCGTTGTAGAATTCGTCGGGAAGAATAAAGCTGCCAGTCAGTATCTCACTGAAGAGCATACCGTCTTTAAAGGCTCTCGCACGCAATGCAGTCGTCTTGTCAACCACGATAGGACCGGTATAAGCCGTAGCGTTTTCAGGGGTTGGGGCATCACCGTTCGTGGTGTAATAGATGATAGCGCCATCGGTAGCGCAAGCCAACTCCACACTCAGCCCTTCGTTATACAGCCCCGGGGAGCCCGACTTGAAGGAAGGCGCAGCCACCCTGTTCGACAAGGAAGTGACCAGACCGTTATTTTCCTTTCCCGGTGTAGGCGCCATAAAACCATCGGCACAATACGACAAATGGGGAACCTGATTGGGATAAGAGAAGGTAATTTGTTCACCATCCTTTTCAAAAACGATGGTTCCCGCCTCGGTGCTCAATTTTGCAGCAACACTGCCCACATAATTAGACTGGACCTTCGTTGCCTTAGGGCTGCCAGTTTCCTCTTTTCCAAAAAACATAAGCGAATAACCGTTTGGCACTATGTGTGTAGCACCCAGTTTAACGCTCCACACCGTTTTATCGCCTTTTGTGTTGGTCACCGTCCACCCCTGCAGGTCGACAGCAGAGCCATCGTTGTAGAACTCGACATAACCGTCGTAATTATATTTGTCGCTAACGATAGTCGACACATTATTGGGCATGATTTCAGTAATGCTGACTTTTGCATACGAGTCAGCAAAACAGAGAAAAGTGAGCAACAGTCCTAACCAAGTACCTTTCTTCATTTTGCAGTTAGTTTATTGGCAGCCATTCCGGCCTTGTAAAAGAAATAATATTAAATGTGAGTTGGAGGTTTTTTTAACACCATTATGGCCAACCTGCTAATGTTTACTACCCAAGAACAAGCAGAAACAATAGATAACGTCACAAGAGTTCCTATTTATTAGAATTCACACAAAATTAGGTGTAATTTTTGATATAGCCAAGCAGTTCGAGAACGTCGGCCTCTTTATACTGGAAGAACGACAGAACCGCACCATAATTTGGGATTAGAAGTATTTTCCGGCATACGAACGAGAAACAGAAGGCTCAAAAGTTCTGGACAAGGAACCAACCAAAGTACGAAAAAACTGCATAAACCAGAAAACTGGCAACAAAAATTTTTCCGAACTTCCACACAGGTTCAATAGCTTCAGCCATGCATAAATCTTATTTATCCAATTCAACCTTGGTATCAGCCGCGCTGGCATAGTGTTCATTATCAACAGCATGGTATTTTTTTCTGTTGAAATCGCGGTAAAGCGTTTCCGACAAGACAGACATTACTGCCCCGAACTTCCTTTTGTCTCTAAGCAGCGACTCATAGGCTTCCTGCGACTCTTCATAGCATTCGGTAGCCACATCTTCGAATACTTCTCTAAACAAATCCTTAAAGATGTTAGGGTCGGAAGACTGCGCCTTTTTTTCTAGTGATTTGTCTTTTAGCATACGGTCTCTAAGTGTTTCAATCACCACCCTATCGCCGGGTCCGAAGTCGCCGTTGTACTTTTCGTTGATTTTACGGATAATCTCGTCGAGCGGACTTTCCTGTTCCTTCTTGCCTGCCGCACCTGCGGTGTTAGGCTCTATTGCGCCCTTTTCCTGTTCAAGCGCAATGCTGCCGCTGTAGGTCCTGGTCAGTTTGTAGAACTCCAACTGCAGTTTGCCTTCCAGGTCGATGTTGGCTGTCTGCTCAGGAGGTAACAAGCCCAGGAAGAAACGGCAGAAAAGGTATTCCTTGTGCAACTGCTCGTCGTAGGTGCGAATCATTTGGGTAACATAGCCGTAATACTTGACGAACTTTCTCAATTCACGTCTTATCTGGTATTTCTCGTCGTCTGTTTTCTCGTTATAACGGCTCACCACAGGCACCAGGGCACTGCTAATCTTGCCCATTGCGCTCTTGTTGCTGCTGTCAATCCGCTTTTCGTTCCTGTAGATTTCAGCAACAGCCTCTATATCCTTTTCAGTGTATAGGGCATAGCTGTTCAGGCGGCTGCGGGTTTCGTTTATCTGTTCCACATCAATTTCCTCGGTCAGGAAGGTTTCCTGGTAGAACGGTTGGAAGGCGGCTTGAATATCTTCGGCACTGTTTACGAAATCAAGAATGAAAGTGTCTTCCTTGCCAGGGCAGGTGCGGTTCAGTCGGCTGAGTGTCTGAACGGCCTTCACGCCTTTCAACTTTTTGTCCACAATCATAGTGTGGAGCAAAGGCTCGTCGAAGCCTGTCTGATACTTCTCTGCCACTATAAGCACATTGAAGTTGTCGTGGAACTCGGCCTTGGTTTGTGATTCTGGAATCTTGGTGCCGTCCTTCCTTGTATTGATGTTGCTTTCGGTGTATTCTACCCCACCGTCTTCAATACTGCCGGAGAAAGCGGCCAAAATCTCCACATCGTCGTAGTTGTTCTTTTCAAGGTAGCGCTTTATTTCGTGGTAGTAGCGGACTGCAGCCAAGCGTGAGGCGGTCACCACCATCATTTTACCCTTACCGCCAATCTTGTGCTTGGTCACCTCTCGGAAAGTCTCCACAATAATCATGCTCTTCTGGCTGATGTTGTGCGGGTGCAGTTGCTCGAACTGCATAATGGCTTTCGTTGCTTTTGAAGGGTGGACATCCGGATTGTCGCTGAACTTCTTCAGTATCTTGAAGCAAGTGTTGTAGGTGGTGTAGTTCTTCAGCACATCGAGGATGAAGCCTTCCTCAATAGCCTGGCGCATGCTGTAGATGTGGAACGGATGAGAACTACCGTCTGACGCAGGAGAGCCAAACATTTCCAAGGTTTGTCCCTTTGGCGTTGCTGTAAAGGCAAAGAACGACAGGTTCTGATGTTTGCCATGGGCTAACATTTCCTGCAACATTTTGTCCTGCTTGTCTATTTCATCCTCGCTCTTGCCTTCCACCTCGGCATATTCCCTCAACGCGGCTTCAGTGTCGGCAAGTGCCGCCTTCAGCTTGATGGCAGAAGAACCCGTCTGGCTGGAATGGGCCTCGTCGACCACCACAGCAAAGCTTCTGCCCGATTCCTTGTCCACTTCATCGTAGATGACAGGGAATTTCTGCAAGGTAGTCACTATAATGCGAACGCCATCGTTAATGGCGCGCTTCAAGTCTTGCGAGTTTTTCTTATCGTCGATGGTCTCCACCACACCTGCTGTATGGTCGAAACCCGAAATAGTATCTTGCAACTGTCGGTCTAGAACAGTGCGGTCGGTCACAACGATCACACTACGGAAGATAGGGCGGTTGTCGGCATCGTGCAACGAAGCCATGCGGTAAACCGTCCAGGCAATGGAGTTAGACTTGCCAGAGCCTGCGCTGTGCTGAATAAGGTAGTTTTTGCCGCTACCGTTCTGCCTGACATCGGCCACCAACTTGCGCACCACATCTAACTGGTGGAACCGTGGGAAGATCATCTTGTCCTTATCGGTGTTTCCGTCTTTATCTTTCTGCAACGAGATGAACTTCTGCAGAATATCCATAAGGCTGTCAGCCTGAAGCACCTGTTCCCATAAATAGGCGGTTGGATAGCCGTTAGGGTTGGCCGGGTTGCCAGCGCCACCGTCGTTACCTGCGCCCGCGCTGCCCTGGTTGAACGGCAGGAAGCAGGTGTTTTCCTGGGCGAGCCGGGTGGTCATGTACACCTGCGTGTGGTCCACACAGAAGTAGACCAGCACACGGCGGTTGAACTGGAAGCAGGCGGCAGAAAGCTCTCGGTCTTCCCGCCACTGCCTTTTGGCGTTGTCGACATTCTGGCCCGTATATTGATTTTTCAGTTCAAGCGCTACAACAGGGATTCCGTTCAGCACCAAAACCATGTCCACCGACTTCTTGCTATCACTTGAATAGTACCACTGTCGGTTGCAGTGGAGGATGTTCTTTTTATATTGTTCGGCCGCAGTCTGGTTCAGACTCGATTCGGGCTTGAAGTAGCACACCCTGAAGGTGCCGCCTCCCTTAACACTCTTAAAACCTTCACGAAGCACTTTCAGCAAGCCGTCGCGGTCGACAGCATCCACAAACAGCTTGACGAACTTCTTATCGGCATCAGCGCCCGAAGCCTTCTCAAACTTTGCCCATTCCTTGGGCTGGCTGTCCTTCACAAAACGCAACAAGGTATCGGGATAGAGCCCCAACTTGGTGTCGTAGGCATCGGTCCCTTTGGTAAAGCCTCCAGCATTAGAAATAAGGAAGGCCTCTATATCGCTTTCAAATCGTTTTTCGGTAGTGTTCATAATTCAAAACAGTCCATACACGCTAAGTACATTATATACAAAAATTAGAAGCTTTATATACCCGGCTTCCATACAAGGCAACACTTTTATACCTGATGGAACACCTATTGTAACATCTTTATACGGCGTTGTAAAGCGACCAGCACACTGCGTTCCGCCATTTGGTTAAGCCCCCGGAACTGGATCAGCCTCTTTAACAAAGGCAACGGGAAATCGAGGAGTAGTTTTGCTATACATTCGTCAGCAAAAGAGTTCGATACCACATTCACTCCAGTAAAGTCAAGGGCAACACACGTACCTTTTTGAAGCAGAGGACGGATTTGTTCGCGGATTTTGGCCCCCATGTCACGTGTCCCGAAGTCAGTGCCGAAATTCGAGAAGCTAAAGAGGATAGAGTAATCGCCTCCACGCCAAAGTTCGTCTAACTCGTCAGTCTCCACAAAATTCTCGTTATATTGCTCGTCAGCGTTGGTCCGATGTTCAACGACCTCGTTCGGATCAATTTCCTTTGAGGTAGCCAACTCCATAAAGACAATGGTGCCCTGCCAACTACCGTTTTCAACAATTTTCGTATTTCCTTCTTTATATATAAGTTTATGGCTGCCGGAGTGCAGGACGAAGCTGATACCGATATTCTTCATCAGCCTCGAAGTGGCGTAGAGTCCGAACCCCATACCCTTACCGTCGGTCACGGTGTCTTGTATGCACATTTTCAGCGCATCTTCTTCCGTAATGTTTCTATACTGTTCATTTTCAGCCAACGACGCCCTGATGCCCACACCATCGTCTGCAACCAAGACACGGAGAACACCTTTTTCGGAGTCAAAATGCGTGATGGCTGTACCAAGCGGCTTACCGGAATGGATATGTACGTTGTCGAGAATCTCGTAAAAGCAATAGCTCATAGCCTGGAGGACACTGACCTCTATTTCAAAATAGGCCGTCAACGTTTTCAGCACCTGCTGGTAGACGTCGTTGAGAGACTGTGCATCAAAAACATCAATCGTCACGTTTTCAGCGCCTTGAAAATACTGTTTTAGAAGAAAAGATACGTTCATATTCCTGCATTTGGAATTTTAGACAAAGATAGGGAAACAGAAGGGAAAAGGAGACGTTCCCAGTACAAAATCGCAAGTTCAGCGGTGTTGTACCAGAGGAATTACGCCAGGCACTATTAGTTTACCTCCCTTTTCCCCGTTACACACTCGTAAATCAGGCTCTTTTTGTAGGTGTCCAACTCCTGCAACAAGGTTTGCTTGTCAGCAATTAGTTTGTCGATTTCGGAACACTTTGTAGAAAGGTATTTAACAATAATTCGTTGCTCGTTTTCAGAAGGACATGGTATCATTATACTTTTTAAATCTTCTTTCGACACTTTTAATCGGCAAGTATTAACTTTGTCATCACCGCGTTCTATTGCATATATACCTTTACCTAAACTATACAGAACTCTTAACATCGTTTTACATCTGAAGATATATTCACAAAATTTAGTTGTAACATGATCTTCTAGTTCATCATAATATGTATAATATACAGGACTAACACAACCAAAATATTTTGAAACACCAGAAGCCCCAACAATCATATTCATACTATTCATTACAAGATCACCTTCATGTGCTAATTTATATTGAGTGAAATCATCCTTAAATCTATCAAGATTTGTAGTTTTTTCAGAATACAATGTAACTCCAAGTTCTATTGAAAGAGACAGTCTTTCCTCACTTTTTATCGGATTATTTTTTTCACTTCGTTCTTTTAATAAATGTCGGAATGGGCACAAATTCCACTCTTCCGGCACCTCGCCAATCCATTCCACGCCACTATCCTTCATTTTGCGGGGTTCGTTAGAAAGCGAAAGACCGTCATCAGCGACACGCTTTTTGCCGGTCACCACTTCGGTTATGAGACTTTGTTTCAGTTTCTTATATTCCTCTATCGTTTGCTCCGTTTCACGAACTATGCTGTCTATTTCTGAACACTTGCGGTCGAGGTAGGTGGCAATGGAGTGCTGGATTTCTTTAGGAGGATATGAAATTACGATTGATTTCATATCATTCCAATTGGTAGTCCACAAATCGTCAACTATACCATGTCCCCATTTGTAAAATTCATCAGCAAATAATGCAGAACTAAACAACCATCTATAATACCCTCTATCAAGTTTAATTTTTGGTGTTAACACTGTATTAATTAGCGAAACTGAACCATCTAGATCTGAAATGCCACAAGATCCTCTTCTATCAGAACGGCTATTTATTACAAAATCTCCATTAACAACCAACTTTCTATCATCATGAGCATCAGTTTTGGCCACTGTTTCCAATTGAGGTAAAATACCTTTCTTTGTTACAGATAATGGTGGATAATCTTTATCACTAACCTTTACTCTTCTTTCTGAATAAAGGGATCCTATTCTTTTTATTAGCCACTCTTCCGGAATCTGTCCAATCCATTCGATACCGCTATCCTTCATTTTTCTCATAGTCTTACCTCCTTCTGGTTTTCAAATTCTTCTGTCCACTCGTTCAGTTTCTGCAGCAGCAGAGCCTTGTCGGGCAGGCACAATGCGTATTGCTGTGCATAGATGTTGGCGTCCTTTGGCAAAGTCAGTTCCACAAGGGCATCGTTCTTCTCTTTGCAGAGCAGAATACCAATGGTCGGTTTTTCAAAATCTTGTTTTTCGTAGCGGTCGTAGTAATTGACATACATCTGCATTTGTCCCAAATCTTGGTGCGTGAGTTTGTCAATCTTTAAGTCAATCAACACAAAACACTGCAACAATCTGTTATAGAAAACCAAATCAACATAAAAATTGTCCTCGTCGAAGGTAAAGCGTTTCTGTCTTGCCTCAAACAAGAAGCCTTTGCCCATCTCTAATAGGAACATTTGCAATTTATCGATGATAGCACTCTCAAGATCCGTTTCGCTATAAGAGCTATCTGGTTTTAATCCCACAAATTCTAATACCAGCGGATTCTTAATGATATCAATAGGCTTCTCGAAGGTCTGTCCCTCGTTCGCCAAACGCATCACCTCGTCCTTGTTTCTGCTCAGAGCCAAACGCTCATACAAACTGCTTCCAACTTGTCGCTGCAACTGGCGTACGCTCCACTGCTGGTTGTGGGCCTCAATCTCGTAAAAACTGCGCGCTTGGGGGTTGTCGATACGCATAAGAATCTGATAGTGGTTCCACGAAAGCGTAAAGTTGTACATTTGGTCCACACTGTGGACCAATTCTGTTGTACCTAGGGATTGGGTCTGCGATGTAGACCCAATCTTATATATTTGATAAAACTTTCTACACTTTTTCAAGGTCTCTTCTGACCAACCATTTCCATACTTCTCTGTCAGTCTTTCCGACAATCGTTTCAGCACACCTTTTCCGTATTCGGCACGCTTCTCCCCACCCTGTTCAAACTCCACAATATACCGGCCCACGCCATAGTAGGTATAAACCATGGCGGTATTCACTGCCTTTGCCACCTGTTGGCGGCTTTGTTCTATCAAGGCAGAGACATGGGCGAACAATTCGTTCTCGCCTGCTGGCGTCAGGTTCTTTTCTTCCATAAGCATCAGTTGTCGAACAGGTTTTTCAGCGACTTGGCAATGCTGTCTTCCAAACTGACAATGCGGTTAAGCACATCGTCGCTCTTTTCGGGTTGCTCGTATTTGTAGAAATAGCGGGTCATCGGTATTTCGTAACCGACCACCGTCTTTTTCTTGTCTATCCACGCATCGGGTGCATAAGGCAATACCTCACGCTGGAAGTAGGCGTCGATGTCCTCCTTCAACGGCACATTCTCGGTGTCTCTCAGCGAACTGTCGGCAGTCACCTTGCCCTTCTTATCCTTTACGATTTCACCATTCTCGTCACGCAGTGGGCGTTCAATGGTAATCTTGTTATAGCCGAAATCGGTGGTGTCGAACACCTTGCTTTCGCAGTAGATGTCGGCGTTGTCCTCGTCTTTATAGATGCCGTTGGCATAGTCGCCATAAGCTTTCACAATCAGTTCACGGCATTTATCTGTAATGTCGTTACGCTTGTTTCCAATGCTCTTACGGCGCTGTTCGTAACAGTGTGAAGCGTCAATCAGTTGCACCTTGCCCGTCTTCCATTCCTGTTTGTTCTTGTTCAGTACCCAAATGTAGGTGCTGATGCCGGTATTCATAAACTGGTCGGTACTGAGCTGGATGATGGCGTCTAGCCAGTCGTTCTCCAGAATGTATTGGCGTATCTTGCTCGGGCCACTACCAGCATCACCGCTGAAAAGCGGAGAACCGTTCTGAATAATCGCCATTTTACCTTCCTTGTCGAGCTTGCTCAAGCCATTCAAGACGAACAGTTGCTGGCCGTCGCTGATTTTTGGCAGACCGGCACCGAAACGGCCGCTAAAACCCATCTTGGCTTCCGACTCCACGGCAGCCTGCTCGCGCTTCCAGTCGATGCCGAAAGGCGGATTTGAGATGATGTATTTGAACTGGTAGCCCTGGAACTGGTCGTTCGAGAGGGTGTCGCCAAATCGCATGTTGCCCGCCTCGCCACCACGGATGAGCATATCGGACTTCGCAATCGCGAAAGTGCTTGGGTTGAACTCCTGGCCGTAGCAAAGCACAGAACTGTTCTTGTTGAGCGCATGTATGCGTTCTTCCATACACGAAAGCATCTGACTGGTGCCCATGGTCATATCATAGACAGGTATGGTCGCCTCTTGGGTAAGGTCGGCATCGGCAAGCAGAATATCGGTCATCAGATAGATGATGTCCCGACTGGTGAAGTGCGCTCCAGCATCTTCACCATAGCTTTCAGAGAAACGGCGCACCAAGTCTTCGAAGATGTAACCGCAGTCAACGGCGCTAATCTTGTCCGGTCCAAGATATCCCTTCTGCGAAGCGAACTCCTTGATGACAAGATACAGCATGTTGTTTTCGACCATACGGCGGATGACGCTGTCGAAATCGAAATTGGTAAGGATGTCCTGCACATTTTCAGAGAATCCGTTGAGGTAGTCGCGGAAGTTAGACTCGATGTTCTCGGCATCGGCCAAAAGCGATTCAAAAGTAAACTTGCTGGTGTTGTAGAAACTGTAGCCAGAGGCCTTCTTCATCATACCGTCATACACCGCCATGTTCTTCACCACTTCCCATTTGGCCAATACGGCATCGTGGGTAGGCAGCAAGCAGTCGTGGAATCGCTTGATAACCGTCATAGGAAGAATGACCAAACCGTATTCGTGGGGTTTGAAAGGGCCACGAAGCTGGTCGGCCACGTTCCAAATCATGCTTGCTTTTTCGGCAATGTTAGTGCCGACTACCTGAATCTTATCTTGTGCCATTTTTCTATTATTATACGTCTGACAATATCACAAACTTTGTCCGCCCTCAGGAACGGTCTGTTGCTGTTTTCTGCGTGGTGTCTGCTTTTTTTCCGGTTGGTGCCGGCGTGTACCATACAGTACATGCGAGATGTGTTCGTTCAGGGCCTCCTGGTTCATCGGGAAGATGTGTCCCAGCACACCGAAGGTAATCCAGTGGCTGCCTGCTTCCTCATCGGTCACCTTGCTATAGCTGAACAGGAAAGCGTTGTGGCACTCCACATCGTTCATAATCCGGCCGGTCGTAAAACTGTCGAAGAAGCTGAATCCACCGAAAAACATATCCATCAGCGATTCGCCCCACGAGCGGGAATGGTCCTGCGCCTGCAGTCCGTTGATGACCATCTGCTGTGCCACCATGTAATGATCGTTTTTGTTCGGATTGGAGCCGAGCAGCACCAACGCCAATAAGACAGCGGCAAAAGCCGCCAGCCGAGCCTTACCAAACGCCAGCGAAGGTTTATCGGCCAGACGTTGTTCGACAACCAAAGGTAACGACACGTCAGAAGAAGCGCAGCCAGTGCCAGCACCCACCCCGTCGGCAGGCTCTTGCGTACTGCCATCGTCAGAAAAGCCACATTCGGAATCGAAATCAACCGGAGGGATGAAGAGGTCGGCCAGTTCGTCTACCCTACCGGCTTCAATCCAGCAATCGCCATCCTCTTTTTTCACCAAGTCGTCTTTATCGATATCCAAGCCACGGAGTTGTTCTTTATCGAACAAGCCCTCGTCTTTTTTGCTATATAGATAATACCTCATATTTCAAAAGTCTCCACACAAATTTACACAGCTTTGTCCACTAATCGGGCACTTTTCCCGAACAAAGTACAGAAAAACAACAGCCAATTCCAGTTTAAGGACCTGCCCCGGAATCAGGTCCCGCTGTTTTGACGGAGGAAGAAGGACAACACCACCCAATCAACTTACAAAATGTAAAACAGACAAAAAAACACCTCTTTTCTACAAAAAAGTCACATATAATAAAACACCTCGCATTTTTTCCCCGCAAGCGCGCCAATGCGTATCTTTGCGCCACAAGACAAAGAGATGAAGGACAAAAAACTACTAACCGGACACGCCTGCATGCTCGGCGCCAGCATTATGTGGGGACTGATGGCCCCACTCGGCAAAGATGCCATGACACACGGAATATCGGGGTTGGAAATGATTTGCTTCAGAGTAACTGGAGCATCGGTATGCTTTTGGCTAGCCAGTTTTCTGACAGGTGACAGCAAAAGGTCTGGAACTGAGGAGAAAATCAGCAAAAAAGACCACCTGCAACTGCTTGGTGCCGCCCTTTTCGCCATCGTCTTCAACCAATGCAACTACATAATCGGGTTGAGCATAACATCGCCTCTCAACGCCAGCATAATGACCACCACCATGCCAATATTTACCATGGTACTGGCCTTTCTTTTTCTGAGAGAGCCCATCACCCTACTGAAGGCAGGGGGCGTGATACTGGGTGCGTGCGGAGCCGCAACCCTTATACTGGCATCGGCAAACGGTGCCATAGGAGGCGGAAAGTTGAAAGGCGACTTAATGTGTATAGCGGCCCAATGCAGTTACGCCATCTACCTGACCGCGTTTAAAGGTGTCGTACAGAAATTTCCGGCAACGACGTGCATGAAGTGGATGATGACCTACGCCAGCCTGATTATAATACCCTTTGCACTACCCCAACTTTTGGAAACAAACTGGAACGCCGTTAGCAGCAAAACATGGGCAGAAACCGCCTTTGTGGTTATAGGCGGAACCTTCTTCGCCTTTCTGCTCAGCATTACGGCACAAAAAGTTCTGCGCCCGACCATTGTGGCCATGTACAATTACGTGCAACCCATAGTATCGTGCACGGTGTCGGTACTGCTAGGGATAGGGGTTTTAGGATGGAGCCATCCGCTGGCCATTCTGCTGGTCTTTACCGGGGTCTATATGGTCAACCGCTCGAAGGCGAAAGGGGCGTGACAGCTATTGCAAAAAAAGTTTTTCATTACTCCTGTTCTCACAAAAGAGACAAGGGCCATCTGAAATTTCCAGACAGCCCCTGTTCAAATAGGTATATGATTTCTTAGTTTACCGTTTCACCACTTTGAAGAACTCTTTGTAACCTGCGGCAGTAGTAACAGCAACAAGGTATGCGCCAGCCGGCAAGTCACCCATACTATAATAAGAAGACTGGTAACCGAAACTGCCGACTTTCACACCACTAATATTAAAGACCTCCACCCCGGTATAGTCGCCATAAACCGAGAACTCGTCAACAACAATAGAAGGAGACAGCGCCAGACTTTCGCTGTAGATGACATCGAAACCGGTGGTATCGGCATCTTCCACATATTCGAATCCCCAAAGTTGGTTATCGGCCGAAGAGAAGTTCTCTTGTGCAACAGCCGCACCATTGTCGTAAGAAGAGTTGACAACCGCAATACAAGTATTGTTACCACTCTTGTTATCGAGACGGAACCAATTACCCTCTACCTGTTTAACTTCCCATTTCTCAGACGGATTGTCGTAATCGCTAAGCACCTGCTGGATAATTGTGGCGCCAGGGTTCGGATTATAGGAGTTGCTCAGCACCATGTTACTCTTCACGTTGCGCAAAGTGTAGACACCATTGTAGTCGCGGAGTTCAAAAAGCTGGCTTTCATCATTTTCGGAACGTACATCCTGAACCAAAGCCTCCTTTTCAGAAGTACTACCCCTCATCGACATCACCTTACCGCTCTTCTTATTCACAATACGGTATATTTTGCGGCTTCCAATCTGGTTAGTCAGAGTAGGATAAGAAACCTCAGGATTCTGCTGCTGGTTATTATTATTTTGGTTATTGTTATTTTGGTTGTTGTTATTCTCGTTGTTATTCTGGTTATTGTTATTATTGTTGTTCTGGTTGTTATTGTTATTCTCACCAGAATTAGCAGAATTGCAGTTCGTGAATTTGAAAGTACTTTCCTTAAACAACGATTTGATAAGTGTACCCGAAGCAGTAGTATTGTTCCAGCTGCGCGAGTTGCAGGCCCCCGGATTCAATGCAGAAGCCACCTCGGTTTTGTCGGCAAAGCTCCAGTTACACCAGCTGATTTCGTGTTGGTTCATCCAATTCACCCATTGGCGCATAGCATCGGGGCTGTACGAGCCGTCGCCACTGGCCGACGAAGTGCCACATTCGGTAACAAACAGCGCACAGCCGTTCTTAATAGCCGTTTCAGCCTTTCCACGCAAATAGTCGCCATGGGTTCCCGCATAGAAGTGCAGCGTGTACATGGTATTCGCATCAGAGAGTTTGTCTTGCGAGGCAAGGTCCACATCCTGGCTCCAAGTCGGTGTACCGACTATAATAATTGTGTTCGGGTCGTTCTTACGGATGGTAGCCGTTATTTTCTCGGCATATTCCTTCACCACACTCCACTTGACGTTGTTTCCGTTCGGCTCGTTGCATATTTCGTAAAGGATGTGCTTTTTCGAAGCGTGTTTTTTCGACATATAGTCCCAAAACTCAATGGCCTCGCTCAGGTTGGCATTCGGATTACCCGGATTCAGTACATGCCAATCGATAAGGAAATAGATACCCAACTGTTCACAGATATCGGCATACTTGTCAATCTCGGAACGCCACTTCGACGGATTGGTAATATATCCCTGTTCTTGCACATACATGGCAAAGCGGAAGATATTGATATTCCAGTCGTCGACCATTGTTTGCAGTGCCTCTTGGCACAGGCAATTGGGGAACCATTGCGGGCCGTGTGTGCTCATGCCGTGCAGTTGCACCGTATACCCACACTCGTTCACCATTTTGGTGCCAGAGACACGCAGTTTACCGTTCACCACTACAGGAGACCCGGAAGGGTAGGCCGCACTGGCAGGGACTGACAGGCTACATAAAGACAACAGCCCCAATAGGCTGCACATGCAGTTTTTAGTAAAGTTCCTCATACGTATATTGTGTTTAATTTCGTGTTATGCTGAATAGAGATGCAACAACATCAACAGTACAAACATATAAAAAACAATTCGTTAGAAACAATTCTGCGCTAAAAAAACAACAGTCGGACCGAAAATTGAAATAAAAAGCACAACACCCTGAAATAAACACGACACCCCGGCAGGAAATACCTACCGGGGTGTATGCGCATATTCGTCCACCAAAAAGAAGCAATTACTTCTTAATACGTACAATTTTGTAGTAAGCGGCGAAAATAAACAATGCTGCGAAAATAAAAGCTAATGTCATAATACTATATTTTTGTTGTTAAACACTCTGTTTCGGTGCAAGGCGGTTACGGATTCTTGCATCCGTTTTCCTTTGCTTGCGATGCAAAGTTAGATAGCGTCCACTCTCCTGCCAACCGTTTGTTAGTGTTTGTTACGATAGCTATATGAGCAAAATCCGATAACAACGAGCACAAAAAACGGAAAGCAAGACGGCTGGTATATGCAAAAAACGAATACCGTATATAAAACTTACACTAATAAAAACTATTCCAAGCCATTCGCAAACCGTATATTTGCGTTGTGAACATCAACTATATTATGGAACTAAGACAACTAAAAGCATTTGTAAAAGCGGCGGAGTTACTGAATTTCAGTGAAGCAGCCAAAACGCTTTGCGTGAACCAGAGTTCTTTCTCGCAATATATAAAGCAACTGGAAGAGGAGTTGAACGTCACCCTTTTCCACCGCAACACCCACGAAATATCGCTTACCCAAGCCGGGAAGGAACTATTGCCGCATGCGCTGAAAACGTTGCAAAACGCCGACAACTGCATCGCCCATATGAACGACTTGCTGGAAATGCGGTGCGGAACACTAAACATAGGAGTGACCCATTCGTTCAGCCTGGTGATGACAGAAGCACTAGAAACTTTCTGCAGGACCTACCCCGGCATAAAAGTCAACATCTACTACAAGACCATGAGCGAACTGATGCAGATGCTCATCAAGCGCGAAGTAGACTTTGTCCTGTCGTACAGACCTTCGCTGGCCGACTATCCGCAAGTGCAGTCGCACACGCTTTTCGAAGACCACTTGTCGGTGATTGTACCCAAGACGCACGCATTGGCAAAGAAAAACAGCATAACATTGAACGAGCTGTCGGAGTACCCGTTAGCGATGCCTGCCAAAGGACTGCGCGCACGCAAGGTACTCGACAATCTGCTGGCAGGGAAAGACATCCGTTTAGATGTCAGGACCGAGTTAAACTTAGTTTCACCGCTACTCCGCCTGGTTAGGAAAGGTATGTTCCTTACCGTGTTGTCTGGCGCAGCCGTAGAGGCAGAAAGCGACCTTGTCGCCATTCCGATTGACGAAGAGGGAAGCCGGATGGAAGGGTCGTGCCAACTTTTGAAAGAAGACTACAGGAAAGAAGCGGTGAAAGAATTTGTAAAAATACTGTCGGACAAGATCTTCATCAAGAACAAGATAGACAATTGGTTTAAATAAGGAAAGAACTGTATGAGTTGGATAGAGAACCTACTTTTCACGCCAAGTGTGGCACACTCCCTAGTACTGGTAGCATTAGTTATAGCCATCGGGCTGTATTTAAGCAGGATTAAGATAGGCGGCATTTCAATAGGAGTAACATGGATTCTGTTTGTAGGCATCGTATTCGGACACTTCGGATTGGTACTTGACGCCACGACCAGTCATTTTGTCAAAGAATTCGGCCTCATCTTGTTCATTTACTCAATAGGCATACAGGTGGGTCCCGGCTTCTTCGAATCGTTCAAGAGCGGCGGCCTCACACTCAACGGTCTAGCGGCAGCCACCATTTTGCTGGCAGGCGCCACCTGCCTTCTGGTCGGTCTTATTACCAACGAAGACCCTTTCGCTATGATTGGAGTTCTTTACGGTGCGGTAACCAACACACCCGGACTGGGAGCAGCCCAGCAAACATTCAGCGATATGACAAACGGAGTCAGCAATCCGAACTTCGCCAGCGGTTACGCCGTTGCCTATCCGTTGGGGGTGGTCGGAATCATCGGCTCGATTGTCGCATTCCGTTACATTTTCAGAATCAATCTGGAAGAAGAGAACAGAAAGCTACAAAACCCCTCAAATGCCGGTAACGAGCCCGTTACAGCCATCACCTTCGAAGCCCAGAATAGCGGCATTTACGACAAGACTGTGGGAGAGATACAGCGCATTGTGGGAAGAAAAGCCATCATTACACGCATACAGCACACCTGCGACAACAAAATAGAACTGGCCGACGAACACACAAAAGTTGCCAAAGGCGACAAACTGTTCGTTGTTTTGTCGCCAGAAGAAACGCCCTACTTTGAGGCCATTATTGGCAGAAAGATTGAAGGAATGGAGACTAAGGAGTGGGATAGGATGGACAAAAACACCCTGGTTTGCGAAAGGATAGTGGTAACAAATCCGGATATTAACGGAACGGCTCTCGGAAAACTGGCCCTCAGAACCAAATACAACGTCCACATATCGAGAATCAAACGTGCCGGTGTCGACCTTATGGCAGACCCGAGGCTGGTGCTACAATTGGGCGACCGGCTAACGGTAGTAGGCGAAGCCGCACACGTAAAGGTAGTACAGCAGAAGGTAGGCGATTCGGTCAAGAAACTCGACGAGCCGAACTTGATGTCCGTCTTCCTCGGAATAGCGTTAGGCGTGTTGTTAGGTTCCATTCCCTTTTTCATTCCAGGCATGTCCGTACCTGTCAAACTGGGACTGGCAGGTGGTCCGCTGATTGTTTCGATTCTGGTCTCAAAATTCGGCACAAAGTTCAAACTGGTAACCTACACCACCTCGTCTGCCAATCTGCTAATGCGCCAGATAGGTATAACCCTGTTTCTTGCAGCAGTGGGGATAGGAGCCGGAGAAGGATTTGTAGACACCGTGTTGAATGGCGGTTACCGCTGGATACTCTACGGATTCGTAATGACGGTAGTTCCAATTATAACAGTGGGACTAATCGGGCACTTCATCTTCAAAGTCAACTACTTCCAACTGGCCGGCATGATATCGGGAGCACTGACCGACCCGCCAGCACTCGCCTACAGCAACAGCATCTGCAGCACCGACCAGGCATCGGTAGCCTACTCTACCGTCTACCCGCTCAGCATGTTCCTGCGGGTTGTTTCGGCACAAATCTTGGTTCTGACCTCATTTTAACCGATTACTTGATATTTAGTTTTTCAAAGCGTCCCTTACCCAAAGGGGCGCTTTTTTCTATCAAAAACACCATCAAAGCATCCGGATATTCGACACAGAAGAGAAATCAGCACATAAAAAAATGGAAATCTGAACGTTTTTATTATATTTGCTATACTCAACATAAACATAAATAGGATTGCATATGAAAAAGCCGACACTTATATCTGCGGCCATCTTCTGCCTTATTTGTACAAGCAGCACAGCAACAGCCAACCGCACAGCAACCGAGGCATACACTATAGCCACGAAAAAACTGGCCAACGTTCAAGGACTAACACTTTCTGCAGTCAAGACCAACGGTACCGACACCCTTTACTACACTTTTGAAGGGACAGACGGGGGCTACGCTGTTGTTTCTGCAAAAGAGGAGACACCCGCACTGCTGGCCTATAACAACAAACAGCAGCTCACGCAAAAACAAGCCAGGCACCTGAACGAATTTCTTGAAACCTACTACAGCAACCTGCAACACCTGCAATTGAAACGGAAGAAACAAGCCGATGCCAACGGTTTGAAACTTTCGAAACTGACAGGCTGCGCCATTGAACCCCTACTGGGAGGAATCAGATGGGGACAATTATCGCCTTACAACGATGAGTGTCCGACTATAGGAGAACAAAACTCCCCTACCGGGTGCGTAGCCACCGCTATCGCCCAAATAATGATGTACTACAAATATCCATCGGCCACAAAAGCAGCCATTCCAGGCTATTTCACCAGCACCGAAAGATTGTCGATACCATACGTGGCCCAAAATACGAAATTTGACTGGGGCAACATACTCGAATCGTACACCGACGGCTACAGCAAAACAAACGCCGAAGCCGTTGCTTGCCTGTTCAAGGCAGTGAGCCGGTCAATAAGGACTGATTTTATGGAAGACCAGTCGGCCTCGAACGTTTCAGGAGTTTTAGAACTCCCCAACTATTTCGGCTACGATGCCGACCTCATAAGAATTGCCTACCGTTCATCGTTCACACTGGAAGAGTGGTACGACCTGATCTACAACGAACTTAAAGAAAGAAGACCGGTCATGTTCTCGGGTTCGACCATGAAGAGTGGGCACCGCTTCGTTTGTGATGGACTTGACAACGACGGTTTGTTCCACATCAACTGGGGTTGGGACGGTGAATATAACGGTTACTACGACCTGACTATCTTGAACCCCAATACTACAACCATGGTTGGCGCAAGCTCGTCGGGCGACGGGTACACAAAAGACGACGCCATCATAATCGGCATAGCACCCGACAACAACAAGACCGACGCACGCACATCAACCAACGTGATTTCAATTGACGTGAAATACCAGGTTATAGACGGCACCCACCAACTACTCTACACCTATGTCAACCCCTACACCACCGACACGAAAGTTTATTTAGCATCGGGCTACGTTGACGAGAACGGGAACGTGGTAAAACTGAACACCGAAATCAACACGATGTTAGATGGCGCTATGAAATATGTGCATGTGAAAGCCAATCCGCTTAACACCTCTTATTTCAAGGAAGGGAAGAAATACAAAGTAGGACTTATAGAAAGCACCGACGGCAAGAATTGGACTCCATGCGAGGGCTTCAACAACGTGTCTGTCACCTTTACGCTAGAGAATGGTAAAGTTGTGGTTGACAGCGAATATAAGTTGAGTGCCGAACTGACACATACCGACTATAACAATGTTGGAAATTCATCATACATTGTTGTTGACCTGAAAAACGACGGCGACAAAGAATACTATGGCGACATCTACCTGATGACCAGTTCTAAGAACAAGTTGCCCGAGGAATACTCCTATGCGTCTGCCGTTACCGTAGAAGCCGGCAACACAAATACAATGGAGGCAACCTTTACGGCAAAGAGCGACACCACCTACTACTGGCTTATAGACCAGAACAACAACATAATTAAAGAAGGAGTCCTCTATAAGGGGAACAAGAACTACTGTCTGAAAGGATCTCTGAAACTAGACACCATCGCCAACGGTGACGTAGTGTGCACTGTGTTTCTAACGAACACCGGAGAAGCCGTCTACAGCGGGACAATAGAGACTACACTTATCGACAACGATGGCTATAGTGCGAACCGTCAATCGGTATTCATTAAACCCGGAGCTTCGACGACCTTACACTTCAGCGTAGATAAAAGTCTGATAATCACCTATTATATAGTATCGGACGAGCAGAACAACCATTTTATCACTGGCAAACTCTACCATAAGTACGCGAATGAGGGCATCAACCTTTACAACATATATACAGAGTACGGCAACGTTGGCGACACTCTGAAAGGGTATGTGGTCGTCACCAACTACAGGCCCTATATATTAGACATAGTCTACCTTACGGTCACTATGAGCAAAATCGGGAGCGGGGTCGAGGAAGAAGTATTGAATACCCAACTTTGGATAGATAAGCAGGACGTGGGCATCTACAACTACGCAATTGCCACTCCGGCCGACAGTTTCAACATCAACGTATATTTTAACGATACCTACATATTTACCGATGTGGCGCGCCGCACCGAAACCTCAACAGTGCTGACCAACTCAGCCGAGGCTCTCTGCATTGGAATTAACGGTCAGACACTGACAGCCTACGCAAGGGAGAAAACCCAGTTGACTATTGCCTCTATTACCGGCACCGTTATAACACACCGTGCAATGGCAGAAGGAGAAACTTTCAGTCTACCGCTGAAACCGGGCATCTACGTTGTCAATAACAAGAAAATACTTATCAGATAAAGGTACATTGGACCTTATAAAACGAAGAGGGTGAGTAGCCGTAAACTACTCACCCTCTTTCGCTATATACTGGATTTTTGTTGCGCTATAGCAACAGATTTTTGAATACTTCAAAGTACGCAATATAACCCACAATTCTTCAATTTAATACCTGCCTTCTAACATAGGAGTTCACCACAGCTTTATCACTTCCATAGTCTTATTCGTTCAAAGCCGATTGAACCGCTTTGTCGTTATTTACATAAAAGTTAAGCAAAACAACCACAGCAAAGCCAAAGAACAAGGAAAGGATTGAATCGGCAAAAGTATCGTACAGTCCGTGTAACAAAGCCGGCATAGCAATGGCAATAAAGTAGAGGATTTGCCGGTAACGGGGTTTCAACACCGCGAACGAGATGAAATAACCAGCCAATCCGCTACACATGGAATGGAAGAACGGCAAACTGGTAAGCCTTGCGATATTCATAAAGAACGAGCTGTTGTAGTCTAACTGCCGGTTCACCTCCATCTGATACTCCACCCCCTCGTAAATTCCAAAACCGATACCGCACATCACGCCATAAAAAACCATGGTTTGAGGAACAAGGGGCGTTTTCGAACGATTTGCGACAAGAATCAGCGGGACCGCCTTTACCAGTTCCTCGGTTACACCCACGCCCAACACATAGCCCAGACTATTTGACAAAAAGCCATCATTTCCGAGCAAGGCATAGAAGATATTCAACTTGTTGAGACCCAGCCCCCACACAAAGAACATAAGGATTTGCACTGCAAAGAAGAGGCTGGCAGTCAGTTTCAAGTCCACCTGCTTTGTTTTAAACATATAGAAAAAAAAGACGCCCCAGATGCAGGAGAAATAGAGGGCAACAGCATAAAAAGTCACCACATCAATATCGGGCAGAATGTGCATCGCCACCAATGGGGCAAGGCCTATCATACCCAACAAAAGGAGCCTTGTGTCTTTCCGGATCTCCGACCACTTGAACATGTCGTTACTGAACCAGATACGCGACCCCACATTCCGGAGCTGTTCGATAAACGACCCCTCATTTTCAGGAGTCACCTTCAAGTTGTGAGCTTTCAACACATCGCCAACCGACAGTTTCCTATCCATAAGCGAAGCAGCTGCAGCGCCACCCTCTTCCACCACATGGTCTTGTTTCAACAATTGCCCAATCTTCACCAATTCGGCAAGACGCTGGGCAGTATACGGACCGTATACCTTTTTCCCACGGTCGACATAATAACTATCCATATACAGAAAAAACAAAGGGAGGCGGAAAAAACCTCCTCCCTATAGTTAAAAATTAATTAAATCAAGCTTTTTTGCAGATAAGGACCGAATGGCCTAATCCGAGTCCGTCGCGGCACTCTTCCAATTCCAGGCCAGCCTGTTGAATCATACGGAAGAGGTCCTCCGAGAAGAACATCTTACTGTTACCGTTAGCCATAGCTGTAAAGTAGACACTCGCCATAGCCAAACTGAAAGAAGCCGTTTCGAAACGTTGGCGGTCCCAAAGTGTCTCCATTATATAGAGACGCGAGTCGGCAGACATAGACCTGGCAGCACGAGTCAAGATGCTGACCACCTGTTCTTCGGAGAAACAATCGAGGAACTGCGACATCCAGATAGCATCGAACCCTGTAGGGAACGCCTGGTTGTCGTCAAGCAGATTGGCCGGATAGCCACCAATACGTTCACTGCCCGGGTGGCAGTTAGTAGCCTGCCGCATCAGTTCAATCTGCTGTGGAAGGTCCATGATTGTAACCTTCACCTTGGCATCGTAATCGATGCACTGTACAGCCCACCGGCCCGTGTTTCCACCCACATCGAGCAACGACTTGGGTTTACGGCTGAACACAAGCTCGAGCGCCTCGGGGAATGAGTTGTCTGAATAATAGTGGTCGTAACCGAACCAGCTCTTCTGCACCTGCTTAGGCAGAGAAGACAACCCTTCGTAAATGGTAGGCCAGGAGCCAAAAACTTTCAAGCCTTCAGGCTTTCCGTTCTTCAAAGCTTCTTCCAAAGAGAAAAGGCCCAGATAATTGACGTCGTGGTTAAAATTCATATCACGCAACGCCATTCCGTCGTGCAAGAAGAAACGGGCAACCTTAGTAACAGAGAACTTACCTTCTTCGTTCAGATAAACAGTTCCGATAACCAGAGAGCCTTCAAGCAAAATTTGTGCGGCATAATGAGAAATACCCTTGATTTCGGCAACTTCGTCAATAGAAAGACCTTTCTTATTGTCAGCAAGAAGAGAAAAGATACCCCATTTCACCATCACATTAGTCACTTGGAACACAACAGGGCTCCAAGCGATAAACTGTGCGAAGCGCTGGGCTTCGAGGGCCGGCATGGAATCTTTTCCATATGCTTCGGCCTGTGGAGATGACAATTTCATGTTTAGAGTAATAATTACACAAATATAAGGATAATAATGTAATTGCAAAATCAAAAAAAGCCAAAGTTAAGCGCTTAGGAATGAATACACACTTCAGACTTTGTTTTGAGGGGCACGTTCAGGTGCAAGCCTATGATCTTTTAAAAAAAATTCCAGCAACGGCAACCAGCCGTTCTGGAATTTTTGCATTTTTCTTTTTTCAAGAAGCACTCAGGCCTTTTCCAAAGCCTGTTCAAGGTCGGCAAGAATATCGGCAGCCCCTTCAATACCCACCGAGAAACGGATAAGAGTAGGGTCGATGCCAGCCGCACGCAACTGTTCGTCGGTCAGCTGACGGTGTGTGTGGCTAGCCGGATGAAGCACACAGGTGCGGGCATCGGCCACGTGGGTCGCAATAGCCGCCAACTGAAGGCTGTCCATAAAGCGGATAGCCGAATCGCGTCCTCCCTTCAAACCAAAGGTAACCACGCCACAAGTCTGTCCGTTTCGGAACTGTTTCTGTGCCAGTTCGTAATACTTGCTATCCTTCAGTCCTGGGTAATTGACCCAGTCTACCTTAGGGTGTTTCTTCAAGAACTCGGCCACAGCCAATGCATTCTCGCAGTGGCGAGGCATACGGAGGTGGAGGGTCTCGATTGAATTATTCAACAGGAAAGCATGCATTGGGCTCTGGATAGAACCGAAATCGCGCATAAGCTGTGCGGTAGCCTTGGTTATATAGGCGCCTTTTCCGAATGCCTTGCTGTAAGCCAAGCCATGGTACGATGGGTCTGGAGCAGTCAATCCAGGGAACTTGTCGGCATGCGCATCCCAATCGAAGTTTCCACTGTCGATAATACAGCCGCCAACAGTGCAGCCATGTCCATCGAGGTACTTAGTGGTAGAATGAGTCACAATATCGCAACCAAAGTCGAACGGACGGCAGTTGTATGGAGTTGGGAAGGTGTTGTCCATAATCAATGGAACGCCATTGCTATGTGCCAACTTGGCAAACTTCTCGATATCGAGAACGCTAAGCGTTGGATTGGTGATGGTTTCAGCAAACACACACTTGGTGTTCGGACGGAAAGCCTTCTGCAACTCTTCTATAGGAGCATCCTGATCTACGAAAGTCACTTCAATGCCCAACTTCTTCATTGTAACACCAAAGAGGTTGAACGTACCGCCATAGATAGAAGCAGCCGATATGAAGTGGTCGCCAGCCTCGCAGAGGTTGAAAACCGCATAGAAGTTAGCAGCCTGGCCGGAAGACGTCAACATACCAGCCACGCCTCCCTCGAGTTTTGTTATTTTGTCTGCCACAACGTCGTTTGAAGGGTTCTGCAGACGGGTATAGAAGTATCCACTTGCCTTTAGGTCGAACAAGTCGGCCATCTGTTCAGTACTGTCATATTTAAAGGTGGTAGACTGAAAGATTGGCAACTGGCGCGATTCGCCATTCTTTGGTTTCCATCCCTCTTGTACACAGAGGGTATCGAGACTTTTCTTATTATTTTCCATTAAGCGATCTTATTTTAATTGATTTTCCAACAAAATTAGAGAAAAATAGGTAAAACACCAATAAAACAAGGAACATCTTAACCCATAGACAGATGTTTTAAACAATCGGAGAAACGGAATAACCTGCGTATCTTGTAGGTCCTTCATCCGGCAATTACTGTCAAAGGGTTCACATTAGGCTGTCAAAGTCCATTTCCTTTTTCAAACGGTAGGCCAACCCAGTACATGTAGCCAAAATCTCGCCATCTTGGTTCTTTACCCTAATGTCGCAATACGGCAGTTTGTAATGGTTTACAGTCTCAACACATTCTGCAACCAGGTGGTCACCCAGTTTAGCAGACTTAATAAAGGTCACCGTGTTAGAGATGCCCAACGAGAGGATACCGTGGCAATTGGCAACACCGGCAAAGCTCAAGTCAGCAAGCGTGTAGAGCACACCACCCTGACAAACTCCAGCAGCATTGAGGTGCTGTTCGGCAACCGTCAGTTCGGCACGGGCATAGCCTTCACGAATTTCAGTAAGCCGCGCACCAATACCCGAAGCAAAACGGTCATCCCTGTTCAGTCGTTCCAATAAAGTCATTTGCAAGAAGAGATTATACGGTCACAACCTTCAATATCGTCAGTGCAGATTACCACATTAGCCTTATCGCCCTGCGAGAAAGCATACATGTACTCAATAGAGATACCAGCATCTGAAATTTTCTGGATATATCTCGAAAGCGTTCCAGGCGTATCATCCATCGAGACGAAACAGACAGAAGCCTTAGAGACCGCAAACGATTTCTCTTGAAGCACTTTTACTGCTTTATCGTTATTGTCGGTAATAAGTCTCAAAATACCGAAATCGCTACTTTCGCTCAAAGTGAAAGCCTGTAAGTTTATACCGGCACTCCCCAGGAGAGAAGTGACTTCCGATATACGCCCGACAGAATTATTCAAAAAGACGCACAACTGATCTATAATCATAAAAGCAAAATTTTAATAAAAAAACAGGAATTAGTTAGAAAGTTTACGTTTGTCTAAGACATGTTTTGCCTTACCCATAGAGCGTTCGATGCTGTTAGGCTCAACAATATGCACCACAGGTTTGATGCCAAGCACGCTGACCAAACGACCCACCAGACGGTCTTTTATATGCAGAAGTTTATCCATAGACTCACCGTAGAATTCAGGACGCAGTTCCACTTCGATATCGAAAGTGTCAACATTGTTCACACGGTCAACAGTAACGAAATACTGTCCGGTAAACTCAGGCAACTCTAAAATGCAGCTTTCAATGGTAGACGGGAACACATTCACGCCACGAATGATGAGCATGTCGTCGCTACGGCCCAAAATACGGCCCATACGTACCATAGTGCGGCCGCAACGGCACTTGTCGTAAATCAAGTGGGTAAGGTCACGCGTGCGGTAGCGCACAACTGGCATACCCTCCTTAGTGAGTGTGGTGAACACAAGTTCACCCTCTTGTCCGGGTTCTACAGGCTGCAGGGTAACCGGATCGATAATTTCTGGGAAGAACATGTCTTCCCAAAGGTGAGTGCCGTCTTGATACTCGCACTCGCCACCCACACCAGGTCCAGAGACTTCGGTCAGGCCGTAAATATCGTAAGCTTTGATATGTAGCTTATTCTCAAGTTCCTTACGCATGTTTTCCGTCCAAGGTTCAGCGCCAAAAATACCCACACGCAGGTGGAGGTCCTTCTCCACATCTGTATTAGGGTCATTTTCTATGCTTTCGGCCAGAAAGAGGGCATAAGACGGAGTGCAACACAAAGCGGTGGTTTTCAGGTCCTTCATCAACAAAATCTGTTTCGAAGTATTGCCACTGCTGGTAGGCAAGACAGCAGCACCCACCTTTTGGGCACCGTCGTGCGCGCCCAAGCCACCAGTAAAAAGGCCGTAGCCATAAGACACCTGCACGACGTCTTCCTTCGTAACACCGTAAGCAGTCAGACAGCGGGCCACACCTTCCGACCAACAGTCAAGGTCGTGCTGGGTATAGCCGGCAACGATAGGTTTGCCAGTGGTACCACTTGAAGCATGAAAACGCACGATGTCTTTCATCGGAGCAGCAAAAGTATCGGTCGGATAATAGTCGCGGAGATCCTGTTTCTTCATGAAAGGCAGTTTGCTAATGTCGTCAATCGACTTGATATCTTCAGGCTTGACACCCGCCTCGTCCATACGTTCGCGGTAAAACTTGACATTGTCGTAAGTATATTTCACCAATTTAACCAGTCTTTCACTTTGCAGTTGGCGCAACTGGAGGCGCTCCATGGTTTCTATTCGTTCGTTGAAATACATAAGTGTATGATATTAAAGGCTAACAGCCCACCTCAAAACATGCTTTACATAAGCACTTGACAAATTACCGAATTTTTTAATTACAAAACAACAAAACGAAAAGGAAAAAGGCAAATTTCAAGCAGTTTAGTCAATTATTTCCCATTTGTAACGCCGTTTATTTGCATAAAAACATCGCATCGGGCACAATCTGTTAAATAATAACACGGCAGATTACAAGTTTGCAGAAAAATTGTCACAGAAGTAAAAAAGGTGTATCAAAACCGATGATACACCCGGACAAAAGAGATTAGCCTTAAGCAAAAAAACATACTGCAGTTAGCTGTTATAAGGGTTACATAAAAAACATACAGGATCATTCAATAACCAACAGGCTAACATTAAACACTTTTGTCTAACTTAATTTCCCAATTATATTCTATATTTCTTTTGCAAAGATAAAGAAAGCCACAATCCTACAAAAATATTTTACAAAATATTATTAACATATTACAGAATTTCTTCTGTTCTCACCATTTATAAAGCAAGAATGTCATTTTTTTGCATCCGCCATACAAATCACTTAACTTTGACATAAAAATAACGGGCAAGCGACTGTTTGACCAATACTAGCATGTCGACTTGCGTAAAGAATACAAACAAACATGAAAATTATAGCTATTCCAACGCTTAACGGTGCAGTAGACAACCACTTCGGCCATTGCGACCATTACACCCTATTCTACATAAACGACGACAACACGATAGACAGCAGCAAACGCTTGGAATCGCCACAAGGCTGCGGGTGCAAATCGAACATTGCAAGCGTTATGCAAGAAATGGGTATCACAGTAATGCTGGCCGGCAACATGGGAGAGGGAGCCTTTAAAAAACTAAACGATCATGGCATAAGCGTCGTAAGGGGCTGTTCGGGGAAAGTGGAAGATGTGCTTCAAAACTATATTGATGGAACTTTGACCGACAACGGAGAAGCCTGCGACCACCACGACTGCAAGCACCACGAGTCGAAACCGCAATTCACCTACATCAGACCAGAAAAGCAGTAAGAGGAGCAGACTTTCCTCTGTTTATTTTCCCTGCAAAACGCATGTCAGTAGGGGGATTATAGACGATTTCCTGTTTCCTTCTTTAAATCCTCAGTCGTTCTAACCAGAGTTCTTACTGTCTCTTCAAAATCGGATCCAATCATAATAACCATCACTCCATTATGCGTGAACGACTCGATATAATTATGATTGTCGAACTTTAAAGCTTCGGGCATAATGTCCGTGCCAAATAAAACAATTAAGGGGGAACGACCACGTCACAGGACGGCAGGCATCAGTCGCAGATGGCAGCCTTCTCCACCACCAACACCGGGCACGCCAGTTCGGCTTTCAGCAAACCACAGTTGTAGGCGTTCATCCTTATTTCCGATTCACCCAAAGGCAGTTCGGCACGGATGCCATCGTCGCTATACTCCCACAATATGGCACTACCCTTGTGTTGTACAGCAGTAGGAACAAAGTTCACCTCCGAAGCTCCACTCAGCACCGGATACTTCAACAAATAAGGGCCAGGAGACTCTACATAGCCGTAATCGGGACACACCGCAGACACAGGGCGCTCCGTAACACTGATTCTCGATTTGGTAGTGCACACAGCGGTCGTTACGCCATCGGTCACCTTCCAGGAGATTTCGTACGGCGTATTTCTAACAAAGAACGACTCCCGAGCCCTGTCTCCTAGCACTTCAATAAAGTCGCCCCCATCGACCGAATAATAACGTTTCGCGTTGCAACTCACAGTTGGGGGTATCAATTCATATTCTTTCGAGCACGTATTAATCTGCTCAGTCCTGTCGTTTCTAGCATCCATACTGCACGTAACAGATTTAGCCTTGACCGTAAATGTCTGTGGGCATGTATAAGATTTATTAAGTAAGACAGGGATAGGGGTTGCACTATATAAATCGACCGTATGTGTACCTATTCCATATTCTTGCGATGTCCCGACATAACTTACACTGACAAAGTCCAACAATCCATCGCATACGTATTGCGTACCGGCATTTCCTCGAAAGTTGTTACTCAACATAGTGGGCGTCACCTTGCAGTTTTCATTAGCCACAATAGTCTTTGCAGCAAAGCGAGGGCACGAACGCACCCAATAGTCGCTAAATTGGCACTGCTTCACCAAATTTCCCGTCGGCGTATAAATCCTCACTTGTAAATCAGTGATTTTCTGGTTGTCTTTCATTGTCTTATATCCTTGGAAATTTCCATTGCCGTTCCAGTCGTACCTATAAGTCTGTTTGAAGTTGGCGGTAGGCAGAAAGGCATTCTTTTGACTTAGGAAATCATTTTCATTCGTTATCTGGCAGTCACTGGCTGTATACAGGTACCTTGTCTGCAAATTGTTCGGATTAGGGCAGTCAACCCAGCAGTAAGGAACATTGTAAGCCACCTCTGTCTCCACCCACTGTCCGTTTCTGAGTTTCTCTATCTTAAAAGAGCAAAAAGGGGCGTGCTGAGTGTCGGTATTCACATAAACGCGCACATTGGTAGCCGTATAGTTCACACCGCCAGCCTCGTCGGCCGTGAAATTGAATATCCCGCTGCAGCCATTCAACCGGTACTCGGTATTCGGTTGGGCGTTCTTCATCCGTATGACTATATTGTTGAAAGTTACAGGTGTGTTTCCGTTCATCGACACACACTCGGGTTCCATGGTCAGGTTCACAGCCGCGTGCGCCGCCATTGCAGCCACACACATTGCAAACAGTAGGTTTAGTATCCGTTTCATTTAACACTTTTGATGGTTTACTGAATGAATACAAAAATACAATTCTTTCTGTTTAGGCCTAATAGAAAAGCGAAAATTCAGACATTTTTCTAGCAATATGAACAATTCTTCGATAATTGACAGCTAATAATCGCACAGACACTCCTGTTGAATGGACTCGGATTTCGAAGAGGGAACAGCTTTTCAAGAATTTTTTTATGGAGGCGTAAAGTAACAATCTAAAGTTTTATAGGGCCAAAAACACACGTCCAACTTACAATTCATAAATAAAAACGAAGAAAAATCTACAAACTATAAGAAAAGCAGGCTTAAATATAGCAGTTTCAAAAACAAGTCCTAAGAAAAATAAGCGGAGAATATTGTTTAACAACATATTTTTCAGTAATTTTGTATTGTGAAAAGCGAAACTAAAAACGCAGACAAAATGAGAACAATTATAGCCATATTGCACCTCACCCTACTAATCCTCTTGCAAAACAAGGGGAAGTGAGATTTATGGCCATAAAAAAAACATAACGAAAGCCTTTCCCACTTCCCGATGTGAGAAAGGCTTTTCTTTTTTAACGTTCTGCGATCTTTAGTCGGGCAAACAGTAAGAACAAATTAAAATCACATACCATTATGGCAGACAGACTGTACATATTCGACACAACCCTGAGGGACGGCGAGCAGGTCCCAGGTTGCCAGTTAAACACCGTTGAAAAGATAGAAGTAGCCAAAAATTTGGAGACCCTCGGTGTTGACGTCATCGAGGCCGGCTTCCCTATATCAAGCCCTGGCGACTTCAATTCGGTCGTAGAAATTTCGAAGGCTGTTACATGGCCTATCATCTGTGCGCTGACCCGTTCGGTTCAGAAAGACATCGATGTGGCAGCCGACGCTTTGAAATACGCCAAGCACAAGCGCATACNNAAGGCCGTCACCTGGCCCACCATCTGTGCGCTGACGCGCGCCGTGGAAAAGGACATCGACGTGGCAGCCGAGGCCCTGCAATATGCCAAGCACAAGCGCATACACACAGGTATCGGCACCTCGGACTCACACATCCTCTATAAGTTCAAATCGAACCGCGAAGAGATAATAGAGCGTGCGATTGCCGCAACAAAATATGCCAAGAAGTTGGTAGAAGACGTTGAATTCTATTGCGAAGATGCCGGCCGTACCGACAACGAATACCTTGCCCGTGTGGTTGAGGCCGTTATTAAAGCCGGAGCTACGGTAGTGAACATACCCGACACCACTGGATATTGTCTGCCTAACGAATATGGAGAGAAGATTAAGTACCTGATGGAACACGTCGACGGCATTGAGAAGGCACGCATCTCCACCCACTGCCACAACGACCTCGGCATGGCTACCGCCAACACCATCAGCGGAGTTTTGAATGGTGCCCGACAGGTGGAAGTGACCATGAACGGTATTGGCGAGCGTGCCGGTAACACTTCGCTTGAAGAAGTGGCCATGATTCTGCGTTGTCACAAAGGCCTGGGCATCGACACCAACATCAACACCCAGCACATCCACCACATGAGCAACATGGTGAGCAGCCTGATGAACATGCCTATCCAGCCTAACAAGGCTATCGTGGGCCGCAACGCTTTTGCCCACAGCTCGGGCATCCACCAGGATGGTGTGTTGAAAAACAAAGAGACCTACGAAATCATCGATCCAAAAGATGTGGGCATCGACTGCAACTCCATTATCCTTACAGCCCGTAGCGGACGCGCTGCGCTGAAACACCGTCTGCAGACCCTGGGAATTGATGTTAGCGACCAGGAGAAACTGGACAAGATTTACCAAGACTTCCTGAATCTGGCCGACAAGAAGAAAGAGATTAACGATGACGACGTGCTGATGCTTGCCGGAAAGGACCGCAACGCCAGCCACCACATCAAACTCGAATACCTCCAGGTTACCTCTGGTGTAGGCATCAAGCCTGTAGCAGCTATCCGCCTCGACATCTCAGGCGAGAAATTCGAAGCGGCAGCAAGTGGCAATGGTCCTGTTGACGCAGCCATCAACGCCATCAAGAAGATTATCAGCCGCAAGATGACCCTTCAGGAAATTCTCATCCAGAACATCACCAAGGGCAGCGGCGATGTCGGCAAAGTACACATGCAGGTTGAGTACGATGGCGTTTCTTACCAAGGTTTCTCGGCCAACACCGACATTGTTGCCGCATCGGCAGAAGCCTATATCGACGCCATCAACAAATTCGTTCATTAATTCAAATCAAGCAACAGATACAAAAACTTACATAAAATGAATACGTTATTCGACAAAATTTGGGACAAGCACGTAGTACAAATTGTAGAAGATGGACCAACCCAACTCTACATTGACCGCCTTTACTGCCACGAGGTAACTTCACCGCAGGCTTTTGCAGGAATGCGCGAGCGTGGCTTGAAGTGCTTCCGTCCAGACCAGATAGTCTGCATGCCAGACCACAACACCCCAACCCACGACCAGGACAAACCAATTGAAGACCCTGTTTCCCGCCACCAGGTAGACACTTTGGCTAAGAACACCGCCGATTTCGGTCTGACCCACTTCGGTATGATGAATCCGAAGAACGGTATCATCCACGTGGTAGGTCCAGAACGCGGTCTTTCATTACCAGGCATGACCATCGTTTGCGGCGACAGCCACACTTCTACACACGGCGCCATGGGTGCGGTTGCTTTCGGCATCGGCACTTCTGAGGTTGAAATGGTTATGGCTTCGCAGTGCATCCTCCAGTCGAAACCAAAGTCAATGCGCATCAGCGTTAACGGCAAGTTGAAAAAAGGGGTAACCGCAAAAGACGTTGCCCTTTACATTATGTCGAAAATGTCAACTTCAGGTGCGACCGGCTACTTTGTCGAGTATGCGGGTTCTGCAGTAAAGAGCCTTTCAATGGAAGGCCGTCTCACTCTTTCGAACCTCACTATCGAGATGGGTGCCCGCGGTGGTTTCATCGCTCCAGACGAAGTTACTTTCGAGTACTTGAAAGGACGCGAATACGCACCTAAGGGAGCTGATTGGGACAAAGCTGTAGAATATTGGAAGACTTTGAAGAGTGGCGACGATGCTGTCTTCGACAAAGACATCACTTTCGATGCTGCCGACATTGAGCCTATGGTTACCTACGGAACCAATCCGGGTATGGGAATGGGCATCAGCCAGCATATTCCGACCCTCGACACAGTAGACGCTGCCGGCCAGATTTCATACAAGAAGAGCCTCGTCTATATGGGTTTCCAGCCAGGCGACAGCCTGCTCGGCAAGAAAGTCGACTACGTATTCTGCGGTTCATGCACCAACGGCCGTATTGAAGACTTCCGCGCATTCGCCTCTATCGTTAAGGGCAGAAAGAAAGCGGAAGGCGTTACCTGCTGGCTAGTTCCAGGTTCATGGATGGTAGACGCACAAATCAGGGAAGAAGGATTGGACAAGATATTTGAAGAAGCCGGTTTCGCCCTTCGCCAGCCAGGTTGCTCGGCATGTCTGGCTATGAACGACGACAAGATTCCTGCAGGCAAACTTTCTGTATCAACTTCAAACAGAAACTTTGAAGGCCGTCAGGGTCCAGGCGCCCGCACCGTTTTGGCAAGTCCGCTTGTTGCCGCTGCTGCCGCAGTAACTGGTGTCATTACCGACCCACGCACTCTGATGTAATATTCAATAACCACCCTAATCAAAGATAAAATGAAACAAAAATTCGATATAATTACCAGCACTTGTGTGCCTCTTCCACTTGAGAATGTGGATACCGACCAGATTATTCCAGCACGCTTCTTGAAGGCTACCGACAAGAACGGCTTCGGCGACAACCTTTTCCGTGACTGGCGTTACGACAAGGAAGGCAACCCAATCAAGAGTTTCGTGTTGAACGACCCTACCTATGGAGGCTGCATCTTGGTGGCTGGCAAAAACTTCGGTAGCGGTTCCAGCCGCGAGCACGCCGCTTGGGCTATTGCCGGCTATGGTTTCCGCGTGGTTATTTCAAGTTTCTTCGCCGACATCCACAAGAACAACGAGTTGAACAATTTCGTATTGCCTGTAGTGGTAAGCGAGCAGTTCTTGGCCGAGTTGTTCGACAGCATTAACAAAAACCCTAAGATGGAAGTAAAAGTTGACCTTCCAAACCAGACCGTTACCAACCTGGCAACAGGCAAGAGCGAGAAGTTTGAAATCAACGGCTACAAAAAGTATTGCTTAATGAACGCCCTTGACGACATCGATTTCCTGCTCGAGAACAAGGATAAGATTGAAGCATGGGAAAAGAAGCAGAAAAACGCATAACCATTTTGGACACCACACTCCGCGACGGTGAACAAACCAGCGGAGTGAGTTTCGTTCCTCACGAAAAACTCATACTGGCCCGCACGCTGCTGCAAGACGTGAAAGTGGACCGCATTGAGGTAGCTTCGGCACGCGTGAGCGAGGGAGAGAAAGAGGCGGTAACCATGATTTGCAATTGGGCAAAATCGGTTGGTTTACTCGACCGTATTGAGGTGCTCGGCTTCGTTGACGGCACCACCAGTCTCGACTGGATTAACGAGACCGGCTGCCGATGCATCAACCTGCTTTCGAAAGGTTCGTTACGCCACTGTACCGAACAGTTGAAAAAGACCCCTGAGGAACACCTTGAGGGTATTTTGGCAAGTGTTGCATACGCCAAACAGTTGGGCATCAGGGTCAACCTCTATTTAGAAGACTGGAGTAACGGAATTAAAAACAGTCCCGACTACGTCTTCTTTATGATGGACCACCTGAAGGACAGCGGCATCGAGCATTTCATGCTGCCCGACACGTTGGGCATCATGACGCCCGATGAGGCCTACCTCGGCATAAAGCAGATGACCGACCGCTACCCCGGCCAGAAGTTCGACTTCCACGCGCACAACGACTACGACCTGGCCGTTGCCAACGCTATGGGAGCCGTAAAGGGAGGTGTTTGCAGCCTGCACACCACCATTAACGGTTTGGGAGAACGAGCCGGAAACGCACCGCTCGCCAGTGTTCAGGCGGCACTCCGCGACCACTACCTGGTAGAAACCAACATTGACGAGAGCAAGCTGACTGAAGTCAGCCATCTGGTGGAATCGTATTGCGGCATTGCCATTCCACCCAACAAACCCGTGGTTGGCGACAGCGTGTTCACACAAGTTGCCGGCGTGCATGCCGACGGAGACAACAAGAGCGGATTGTACTGTAACAACCTGCTGCCAGAGCGCTTCGGACGCAAACGCGAATATGCCCTCGGTAAAAACAGCGGCAAGGCCAACATTCTTCGTAATCTGGAAGAATTGGGGCTGGCACTTACTCCCGAGCAGACAAAAGCCGTTACGAAACGGATTATCGAGTTGGGCGACAAAAAGGAACTGGTAACACAGGAAGACCTGCCCTACATTGTGGCTGACATTGTAAAACACAATGCGCCAGACAACAGGGTCAAGCTCGACAGCTACATGGTATCGACCAGCTATGGTTTGAAGCCCCTGGCAAGCATCAGAATTGAAATTAACGGCACCAGTTACGAGGAAACCGCAACCGGCGACGGACAGTTTGACGCTTTCGTTCGCGCTGTGCGACACGTTTACCGCGAGAAACTGCAACGCAAGTTCCCTTGGCTGACCAACTATGCGGTAAGCATACCACCAGGAGGAAGGACGGATGCGCTGGTTCAAACCATCATTTCGTGGACTTTCGACGGGAAAAGCTACCGTACACGCGGTTTGGATGCCGACCAGATGGAGGCCGCAATAAAGGCCACCATAAAAATGCTGAACCTGATTGAGGACCTTTATGAGCAAGAGCCCGAAAGGACAAAAGCAGACAAACAAAAAAACAACTAAAATAATAACAGACAAAGTATGGAATTGAAAATTGCCGTATTACCAGGCGACGGTATTGGCCCAGAAATTTCAGAACAGGGTGTCAACGTAATGACAGCCGTATGTAACAAATTCGGTCACAAGGTTAGCTACAAGCACGCCATCTGCGGTGCAGACGCTATCGACAAAGTGGGCGATCCATTCCCAGAAGAGACCTTCAAGACTTGTATGGAGGCCGACGCAGTGCTTTTCTCAGCGGTAGGCGACCCTAAGTTCGACAACAACCCTAATGCAAAGGTTCGTCCTGAGCAGGGTTTGCTGGCAATGCGTAAGAAGCTCGGCTTGTTCGCCAACATCCGTCCTATTGAAACATTCGACTGCCTTGTACACAAGAGTCCGTTGAAAGACGAACTGGTAAGAGGTGCAGACTTCATCTGCATCCGCGAGTTGACTGGCGGTATGTACTTCGGCGAGAAGAAGGAAGGCAACGACTACGCATACGACACCAATGCTTACAGCCGCGAAGAGGTTGTACGCATCTTGAAGGTGGCTTACAAGTACGCACAACAGCGCAACAAACACCTCACCGTCGTAGACAAGGCTAACGTTTTGGCTTCTTCTCGTTTGTGGAGAGCTGTCGCACAAGAGATGGCCCCTCAGTACCCAGACGTAAAGACCGACTTTATGTATGTCGACAACGCATCTATGCGCATGATTCAAGAGCCTAAGTTCTTCGATGTTATGGTAACCGAAAACACCTTCGGCGACATTCTCACCGACGAGGGTTCTTGCATTACAGGCTCTATGGGCTTGCTTCCTTCTGCATCAACTGGCGAGCACACCCCAGTGTTCGAGCCTATCCACGGTTCATGGCCACAGGCTAAAGGCTTGAACATTGCCAACCCATTGGCCCAGATTCTTTCTGTAGCCATGTTGTTCGAATACTTCGACTTGAAGGAAGAAGGCAAGTTGATCCGCGAAGCAGTAAATGCATCTTTGGACGCAAACGTACGTACCCCAGAAATCCAGGTTGAAGGCGGTGCTAAATACGGAACCAAGGAAGTTGGTGCTTGGATTGTTGACTACATCAACAAAAAGTAAAAGCAACCAACCCCGCTATATAACAGCGTGTGCCCACAAGGGTACACGCTTTTTTTGTATATTTGCGAGAGAACAATAAAAGAACTATGTATACTCCTCCTTTCTCCATATCGGCAGAAGCCATCCATCTAATTGCGCAAATATCTGCGCAATTAGAACGATATACAATAAAACTGGAAAATGAGCACAACCTTCACCTAAGAAAAGCAAACCGCATTAAGACCATACATAGTTCTCTTGCTATAGAAGGTAACACGCTATCGGAAGAACAAGTAAAAGACATTATTAATGGTTTAAATGTGGTAGCTCCACTGAAGGAGATTCAAGAGGTAAAAAACGCCATTAAAACTTACGAGCTCTACTCAAAACTAAATCCATATAAAGTAGATGATCTTTTAAAAGCCCATGAAACAATGATGGCAAATCTAGTGGATGAGCCAGGCCAATTTAGACATAAAGGAGTTGGAGTATTCGGCGAGAAAGGATGTGTACACATTGCTCCGCCAGCCGAACTGGTACCCACACAAATAAAAGAACTATTCGGTTGGCTTAAGAAAGCTAAAGACCATCTACTAATTAAAAGTTGCGTATTCCATTACGAATTCGAATTTATCCATCCCTTCACCGACGGGAATGGAAGAATTGGAAGATTATGGCAATCTCTTATTTTAGGAAAACTTAACCCCATATTTGAATTTCTTCCTATTGAGAATATGGTATACCAGAATCAGCAAGCATACTACAATGCAATTGCAGAAAGCACAAGAATTGCTAATTCAGGACCTTTTATTGACTTTATGCTACAAGAGATTTTAAAAGCGTTGAAATCTCACCAAGGTATAGAACTCGAAAATGTCGGTGTAAATGTCGGTGTAAATGTCGGTGTAAATGTCGGTGTAAATGTCGGTGTAAATGTCGGTGTAAATGTCGGTGTAAACGAAGAAAAGATACTTGCCTTAATTTCTACCAATAACAGAATCACAGCGCAAGGGTTAGCCGAGCAAACGGGGATAACAAAAAGACAAATTGAACGCCTACTTGCTTCACTAAAAGCAAACGGGATAATTAAGAGAGTTGGTTCAACCAAAAAAGGGCATTGGGAAATACAATAAAAAGCCCTATCACATTTTATGATTGTATTTTATTGAAGAGAGACTAACATATTCATCAAGGAATTATCGGTCAGTCCAAGACAATAAAAAAGAACAAAAGAACCGTAAGCCTAATCATATTAGGATTAAAATTCAAAGAGGCGACAAAAGGCTTGGCTAAAAATCCGGAGATTGCGCTGCCCGAGTTTGACAAGGCATTTGACAAATAATTCTTTACTCGAGACCGCATATTGGACACCATAGGTATTGCAACTCTATAAATACGACTATTACTCTGAAAAGAATAAAAAAAATCACCCACGTAAGAAACTTTTCGTGGGTGGGGTTTATATAAAAGTTAAGATTTTTAGACGATAATTTGTAGCATTAATTCTGTAAACAAGATAGAGACTTATAAGAATCAGGTGTTAGGCTGAATCTTGTCCCAATCTTTTATACCATCAACGCCTGCAATCCAATTAAGGGCATAATGCCAGAAGTAAGTTACTGTAGGATCGACCGCATTCACCTCCTGGTGTTTGATTCTAGCCTCAACACAAGCCCAGTTGATGCGATAAACCAAGTCGAGTTTATCGAGAATTTCCTCTTTGCTCCGCATATTAGCCTTCGCGCAAAGATCGTCGAAATTGGTATGGAACATAAGTTTGCAGATTTCACCAGCATCGCAGCACTGTGAAGGGAGATCGGCATCGACCAAGCCAAGCGCCCACAGCATAACGTAGCAGCACTCGTAACGCCAAGTATGTGTTGAGTGATATTTGTCGTGGTTCAAAGGATCGGAAATGTAGCGTTTCTCATATTCCGACACGTATTTGCTGATGTTGAAATTCTTCTCAAAAAAGTTTCTGAAATTCTCGACATCTTGCGGTGCGTCCTCTGGAGAGTTGACGCAAGTGTCGGCACATGCACTGGCAGTGAACACACAAGCCAGACGGTGGATAAGCTCTTCTTTAGATGCAATCTGAGCATCTTTTTCTGCAACAGGAACTGACTTCTTCTCAATAAAAGGAAGTCCGAGTTTACGTAACACATCCAACGAGCGTTCCCTTCTTTCCTTATCGCATTGTTCTTCCTTAATTTCAGTGACAACAGACTTGTCTGACATGGGATAGAATTCGTCGAAGTCGGTGCTGCCGTCTTTTGCGATAAGGGTTCTATTTTCAGAATCGAAGAGACGCATATCGGCCGTCAGCATAAAGGCGCCAGCCTTTTCCGCCACATCAAATAAGAATCCGTACAAGGTCTGCGATCTGTCTTTATTATCATTAAAGAATAAAGAAACAGAAGCTATATACTTAAACAACTGTATTTGAGTGATAGCCGCAGACTTCACGTCTTGATTGGCGACAGGAGCCTGCGAAAAATAGCCCGCCATACCGCTGATTTGCGACTTAACATATTGGGCATCGGAATGCACTCTGGCAAAAACAGGACTTCCATCGAAAAGGGTAAGTTTAAACTTACCTTCTTCAGTCTCCTCAACCTCGGTAACCACTTTCTGCATCACATCTTTCAGATATTCGATAAAGTTTTCAGCGTCGCTTCTATAGCTATAAAAGGTTACGTCAAACTGTTGCCATGAGTTTTCACCGTTTTGTTTTTTCATAATACTAAATTTTAGATTTTTACTAGTTTTTATTAACACAACAAAATTAAGATGTGGTACAGTGCAAAAAAAGAGCAAAAGTGCACCAAAAATAAGCAGATATGGATAATTGCATTTATGATGGGGGAACACGCACAAAAATGCTTAACTTTGCGACACCAAAAGAGATGGATATAAATATATGCAACAGCTGACATTTACTATGCTAGAGTTGTTCGCCTTAGTGTTGGTTGGATTTGTAGCCAACCGCCTGCACTACACAACAGCAGACAGCGACAAGAAGCTATCGGGACTAATTATCGATTTCACATGTCCCGCCCTTGTTTTATCATCAGTAATGGGCGACCGCTTACCAGACAGAGACCTTATTCTTCCCTTGTTGGCAATCGGGTTCCTAACCTACCTTCTATTAACACCCATTGCGCTATTCCTGCCTAACGCACTCAAGCCAAAAGAAGGGGAGAAAGGCATCTACGGATTTATGATGATATTCGGGAATGTTGGATTCATAGGGTACCCCATTGTAGCCTCAATTTTCGGCACGAGTGCCATCTTCTATGCCAGCGTGTTGAATTTTCCGAACACCTTCTTTGTTTTCGTCTTAGGCGCCGCACTGGTATCGGGAGGTGGAAAGATAAGGTTCAACTGGAAGACCCTCATCAGCACTCCCATGTTAGCGTCTTACATCTCCATACTGATTGTCTTTATGGGTTGGAACAACATACCCGAAGTGGTCAGTAAACCCATAACACTATTAGGCAACATAACCGTACCGGCATCGTTACTGATTATCGGCAGCCAGATGGCGCAAATGCCCCTGAAAAAGATGGTCGGCACCTGGCGGATATACATATCAGCCGGCATAAAGCTCTTCGCCGCACCGCTACTACTCTATGGGCTGTTTACACTTATGGGATTCAACAGCGAAGTTGTACGCATCAATACCATAGTTATAGCCACACCAGTAGCCGCCTACGGAACCATTCTCTGTTTGAAATATAACCGTGATATGGGAATTATAACCCAAGCCACATTTCTGACCAACCTGTTTTCGGTTATAACCATACCGCTTGTAGCAAGTATAATAGGTGTTTAGAGGAGATGGCACGTCATTGCCACAAAAGCGTCACATGCCCCAGATAATAGCGGTAAAGTCCGGGCACATAAATTTCGTACCAATAATCGCCGGAAGGAAGCCGGTGTCCGCAATAAGAACCGTCCCATTTAAACTCTTCCGCATTTTTTTCATACAGAAGTTCTCCATAACGGTTGTATAGTGAAACCCTTGAGCGTGGGAAACGTTCAACAAGGAGCGGAATTTGGAAGAAATCGTTCACCCCGTCACCATTCGGAGTCACCACATTCTGAATCTGAAGGCCGTCGAGAGATGGCAGTGTGCAAGGTTCAACTTCCACAAATGCCTCGGCAGAATCGGCACACTGCCCATTCTGGACTGTTACAGAATAAACGCCCGACTCCCTCACCTTTATAAATCTTTCTTTTGAGCCCGTATTCCATTTGTAGGAGAAAAAAGGCTTATAATCCTGCGACGATATAGCGGTAAGGACCACACCCGGTCCGGAACACCCTGTAGTGTCTTTCAGGTTCAGCACAGGCCGCTCGTCGGTACGGACCGTAAAAAACTGACTGGAGGCCGCACAAGACAGATCGCCCGACTTTGTAACCCTAACGCCAAAATTTCCAGGAATAGAAGTAGTGAGCACATCGCTTGTTTCGGGAACGGGAATACCATTCACCGTCCACTGATAATCAAATTTTTCTTTGTCGAGAACCTCCTTACCAACCAATTCCGCCGTCAGCGGTAGCGTCTCACCCTGGCAAAAAGACGAGGCAGGCGCACTGATGTAGACAGAGTCGAGAAAGCACGTGTTCTCGGAGCACGGGCAGGAATGTGTGGCACTGATTTCTCCATCTTCATGTCCATAAAGCCTTACTGTAACACGGTTTTGCAACCGAGGTCCGCAAGAATCGATACGTTCCTGCCATTTGATATGGAAAACCGAACTGTAAGGAATGGGTTGTGCCATGGTAGTTGGCTGGTTATCGCAATACCAATAACCATTGTCGTTCGTGCTGTTGTAAAAATAAGGGGGCTTTGCAGAGTGTTTGAATTTTGGAATACTTATTCCCAACGAGTCGATGAGCTTTTGCATACCTTCCGACAATTCTGACGATTGTACATATTCGGCATATAACAGGCGGTTGTCGTTTTTCAAAACATCATGTATATAAGACCCGTCGACCTTGTTCAAAATAAATTGCAAGCCATAGGCATAGTCCGTTCTGCACGACACGTTGTAGAAGGCAGAAGACTTGGCTTCTGAAGACATAAAAGCACCATTCTTGATTTGGAAATAGCCATCAACCTCTTCCAGATTGTTGTACGTTAAAACCGGAGGGACAAGAGTGTCGGAGTCGACCCAGACACGCAAATTCTTCCCCTTCACATCAATACTCAGTTTTAAATCGGAAGGTCCGTTTTTCAGAGAGACCGTACTAATTTGTTCGCCACGGACAAACAATTTGACATACGTTTCAAGACCACGACTTACCTGAATGGACGCATCATAGCCCAAATTGATGTTTTTACGAACCGTAGCGACAAAAGCATTGTTGTAGTTCAGCGTCGCGACCAGCGAGACAAAAGAATTATAGGCTAACGAGTATTTGAAGGCTGCCTTACCTGCCACATACGGGTCAGAAGACACAATAGACTTACCCTGAACCTCCAAACCGTCGAAGTCCCATCCATCTTTAACCTTCACAGCATCAGGAAAATAGCAACCCTCAGTCTGTATATAGGTAAACGAAAAGTTAGCCGTATGTCCTTCCTCGTACTTGTCACGTTCAGCATCAATAGTCAACAAAGAAACAGCACAAACCTGAAAGTGTAGCACAAGAGAAAGAACCAGCAGTATTGCAGTCCTCATCATAAAAAAGAATGTAGTTTGTAGAAAATCTGTATAGCAAAAACTTATAACGCCTCTAAATTAGGTAAAAAACACAACAATAAAAACAAAAGGACAAAAAAACGGGTATAACGTTTTGAACGTTATACCCGTTAGTATTATGACTTTAATTTGATATCTGAACTTAAAGCGGGATATTTCCGTGTTTTTTGGCAGGAGTACTGCGAACCTTGTTTTGAGCCATATCGAGGGCCTGAATCAACTTAGCACGCGTCTGAGAAGGCATGATGATTTCGTCAACATAACCCAACTCAGCAGCACGATAAGGATTAGAGAAAGTCTTTTCGTATTCCTCGATAGTCTTCTTCTTATCCTCGTCGCTCAAGTTACGGTAAAGGATGTTAACCGCACCTTCGGCACCCATAACGGCAATTTCAGCCGAAGGGTAAGCGAAGTTAATATCGCAACCAGTATGTTTAGACGACATAACGATGTAGGCACCACCATAAGCCTTACGGGTAATGATTGTAATCTTAGGTACAGAAGCCTCGACATAAGCATAAACAATCTTAGCACCGTGACGGATGATACCGTTGTGTTCCTGAGTGCAACCAGGCAAGAAACCAGGCACATCTTCAAGCGTAACGATAGGGATATTGAAGCAGTCGCAGAAACGGATGAATCGTGCAGCCTTGTCAGAAGAGTCAATATCGAGCACACCAGCCTGGAAAGCAGGCTGATCGGCAACAATACCAACCGTCTTACCATCGAGGCGTATGAATCCGACAACAATATTCTGAGCGAAATTAGCATGAATTTCAAAGAAGTTATGGTCATCGGCAATTTCCTCGATAATCTTCTTGATATCGTAAGGTTTGCTTGGATCTTCAGGAATCAGTTCATCAAGCGACTCGATGATACGGTTCGGATTATCCTGGGTAGGCATAATAAGCGGATCTTCAATGTTGTTAGAAGGCAGGAAGCTCAACAACTCGCGAACCATCATCAAGGTATCCTCCTCGGTTTCTCCAACAAAATGGCAAACACCACTACGAGAAGCGTGAACAGCAGCGCCACCTAACTCTTCCTTGTCAACCTCTTCGTGGGTAACGGTCTTAACAACATCAGGACCAGTAACGAACATATGGCTCTGTTCCTTCACCATAAAGATGAAGTCGGTAAGTGCAGGTGAATAACAGGCACCACCAGCACAAGGGCCCATAATGACAGAAATTTGAGGGATAACACCCGAAGCAATAGTATTCTGGTAGAAGATATCGCCATAACCAGCCAGAGAAGAGATACCCTCTTGAATGCGGGCACCACCCGAGTCGTTAATAGCGATGATAGGAGCCCCCATCTTCAAAGCCATTCTTTGCACCTTAACAATCTTGTTGGCATTGGTACGGCTTAGAGAACCTCCACAAATGGTGAAATCGTAAGCATAAACGAAAACCAGACGGCCGTCAATCTTACCATAACCAGAAACGATACCATCACCATCGAACTTCTTTTTGTCCATACCGAAGTTAGAACAATTGTGAAGAACGAACTTGTCGATTTCAACAAAAGTATTCGGATCAAGGAGCGTGTTGATACGCTCACGAGCGGTCATCTTACCAGAATCGTGCTGTTTGTCGATGCGGGCTTGTCCGCCACCGAGATCAGCTTGCTTATTTCTCTCGAGGAATTCCTCAACTCTTTTCTCTCTGCTTTCCATAAATATTTAGTTTAGAGGTGAAAGGCTTTAAGTCTGTAAAAGACCCGTTGGAAAGGACGCCACCACCTGCAGTTTTTTGCTCTTTTAAGAAATTATTTAATCTTCAGGCTTGGCATCGGGATCCGGCATCAACTGTATAAGGGTCTGGTTACCATCGATAACGTCATTTTCCTTAACAAGAATAGCCTTAATGATGCAGTCGGCAGTAACCTTATAGTCACTCTGCATCTTCATAGCCTCAACAACAATAACACTAGTGCCAGCTTTGACCTTGTCGCCCTCGTTAACAAGTATTTTCACAACCTTGCCTGGCATAGGAGAAGCGATGTGGTCTTGGGTTTCAGCACCAGCATCCTTCTTGCGGTTACGGAGGTATTTAGCCTGAGAGTCGATTATCTCGACCGGATAGGTATTAAAATGAGTGTTTACCTGATAAGAACGTCCGTCGTCAGAACGCTTCAACTCCGCATTGTACGACTTACCATCGCCAGTGAGGATAGAGCAGACACCGTTTTCGGCCATAATAAAGTCGATGTCATATTCTTTATCATCGATCTTAATCTGGACCTTATTTCCATCTTTGCTAATGAGTTCGACATTAGCAATACGGTTACCTACATGAACTTCCATATAATAATTTTGGGTTTTCTTCTAAAATTAAATTCTAATCATAGCTCGTTTTCCGAACTCGCGCCAGCGGCTGATTGGGCGGTTATCGCCCGAGCGGGAAGTGTTGTTCTCGTCGAGGTTGACGATATAGTCCATATAAGAAGCCAAGATAGCGATATCTTCAGCCTCAGACTTAGAAGCCTCGTAAGTTTTCTCGCCAGCCAGCAAATCGGCATTCTTTTCCAAGAAGCCAGTGTCGTAATGTCCCTCCACGAAATCAGGCACATCCATAATTTTACGGAGGTAGCTGATGTTGGTCTTAACACCGGTAATCTTGTATTCGTAAAGGACACGGCGCATACGCTCAATAGCATACTCGCGGTTAGTGGCCCAAACGATGAGCTTACCAATCATAGAATCGTAGAAGATAGGAATTTCGTATCCCTCATACACGTAGCTGTCTACGCGTGTACCGATACCAAGCGGTTCGGTAAGTTGTTTGATAAAGCCAGGAGCCGGAGTAAAGTTATTTTCAGCATCCTCAGCACAGATACGGCACTCGATAGCGTGTCCACGCTGGCTGATTTCCTCCTGTTTCAAGCCCAAAGGCTGACCATCGGCAACTTTTATTTGTAGTTTGACAAGGTCAAGTCCGAGCACTTCCTCAGTAATCGGGTGTTCAACCTGCAAACGGGTATTCATTTCAAGGAAGTAGAAGTTACGGTTGTTATCGACCATAAATTCAATGGTACCCGCACCCACATATCCTACGGCCTTACCGGCTTTTACAGCCACCTCGCCCATAGCCTTGCGGAGTTCAGGAGTCATAAGTGGAGAAGGACTTTCCTCGACCACTTTCTGATGGCGACGCTGTACCGAGCACTCACGGTCGCAAAGGTGCAACACAGTGCCAAACTTATCGCCCATTATCTGGAATTCTATATGGTGCGGATTTTCAATAAATTTCTCAATATAGACCAAGTCGCTGGCAAAATTAGCCTTTGCCTCGCTCTTAGCCGCAGTGTAGGCCTCAACCACCTCGTCCATTGTGCGGGCAAGACGTATACCCATGCCACCACCACCAGCCGAAGCTTTGAAAAGGACAGGCAGGCCAATTTCAGCCGCCTGCTTTTTAGCCTGCTCTACAGTCTCGAGGTTCTCGTGCGTTCCAGGGACAACAGGGACACCGGCAGCAATCATAGTGGTGCGGGCATTAATTTTGTCGCCCATTTCCACCATAGCTTTCACAGGTGCACCAATAAAAATAATGCCTTCCTTCTCACAACGTTCAGCAAAAGTCGCATTTTCCGATAGGAAGCCGTACCCCGGATGGATAGCATCTACCTTGAAACGTTTTGCAGCTGCAATAATATTGTCGATATTCAGGTAACTGTCTTTTGAGACAGGACCACCAATACAACAAGCCTCATCGGCATAAGACACGTGGCGTGACATACGATCAGCTTCCGAGAATACAGCTACAGTACTGATACCCATTTCCTTGCAAGAGCGCATTACGCGCACTGCGATTTCGCCACGATTGGCAACTAAGATCTTTTTTATCATAAATAGTTTTACTAAACCCAATATAGCTAAATGAGCCACTACACCGTTTTAGATTTACATCGTTCGGGAAGGCCGACACATGTTTTTTAGGCGCCCCCACAACCGGCTCGTTATAACTATACAAAGATAAACTCAACAAAGTTAATAATTTTTTTTGAGTAGCGCTCAACCGACTGCGATTTACAATTCAAATAAAGACACTTTTTAGGAATAATTGTATTTTTATGCCAAAGAATGTTTCAAATGTTAAGAATATTAAAAATAGCATAAAATTCTTTTCCCTCCCGTTTTCTTCCGCCCTTAACGATATTTCTTTTGCCATCAATAATTTTATAATTACCTTTACGTTACAAACAACAGAAAAACAAGTAACAACATGAATACTTTATTAAAGGCTGTGGTCGCGCTTTCAATTATAGGACTAACCTCGTGCGACCTTATAAGCAGGAAAGACGATCCAACGCTCACCGAAAGTTTCAACAACAAGATGCAGAGTATGAGCAGCGCCGAGCTAGGTTCGGTTGAATGCAAAATCTGTAAAGTGATAAAAGCCGACGACAAGGCCGAATGGTACAAATTTGGCGACCGGAAAATTTTGTTCGAATGTCGCGGTATAGTGAAAGCCGGTGTCGATTTAGGCGAGAGCAACAGCTACAAGGCTGATATCAACGAGGATGCGAAATCTATCATTCTGACATTGCCTGCTGCTAAAATACTAGCCATCAACCTCAGTCCGGAAAACACCAAGATGGTGTACGAAAAGGTGTCGAAAACACGTTTCGACTTCGATGCGGTTGAACGCACCGAACTCTTAAGGCAGGGCGAAACCGCTATAAGGAAAGACATTTCGAAGGAAACAGACATTTTGAAGGAAGCGGAGAAAAACACCACTTCGTTCTTCACCGCCATGCTCTCGCAACTCGGATTCAAACAAATAACCATTAAATATAAGGAGGCCTAAAATGAAGACAATATTAAAACTGGTAAAGTGGTTATTCGTTGTTGCCATCATTGCTGGCGTTGCAGGAGCCATATACCTGCACTTCACCTACGACATTTTCGGCTTTAACAAGAAAGGGCTTGTAATAGACAAAACGCCGATTATAGTAGAAGAAACGAAGAAAATATCTGAGTTGACCTCGGCCCATTTCTACGAAGAGGTGATTGTAAAAGACGAGAAGACCGAAAAAGGGCTGATTTTCAACTCTAAGAACGAGCTTGTCATCATAGCCAAAGGCAATGTCAGAGCAGGCTTCAACCTTTCGAAACTGACCGAAGCCGACTACAACATAAAGGGCGACACCATCAGTTTCAAACTGCCTGAGCCCGAGATTTTCGACGTTATTGTAAACCCATCGAACTACGACGTCTTCGTGGAGGAAGGGAAATGGAGCCACGACGAAATCACCAAAGTATTGGGCAAAGCACAGGCTCAAATAAAAGACGATGCCCTGAAAAACGACATTCTCGGCCTTGCCAAAAAGTCGGGCATCAGCAAACTGACAGAGCTGTACAAATCGTTCGGTTTCAGCGTTGTAAACATTGAAGTTGCCGCTGAAACGGAGAAATAGGGGGAACACATAGAAAGGGAAAGGGCTGCGGCAAACGCCACAGCCCTTTTCTTTATCGTATAGCAGCCACCTAGAAATCCATTTTCCGATTCCATATTTCCCAACTGGCGACAGCCTGTCCGTGAAGCATTTCAAGTCCGTTTTTCACAACGGCCCCATGTTCGCGCCCCAAAGCACAAAACCTGGTCACCTCCGGATTATAGACCAAGTCGTAGAGATAGTGGCGGCTCGTGACATACTGATAGGGGATGTGAGGAGCCTCATCTACATTGGGGAAAGTGCCAACAGGCGAGCAGTTAATAATCACGGTATATTCAGCCATCAGCGAAGCATCTAAATCGTCGTAGCTGAAACCGTCGTTCTTTCGCGTTCTCGACACATACTTATAGTCGAGCCCCAACTTATCAAGTACGTAGGCAACAGCCATAGATGCACCTCCCGTACCCAGAATCAGGGCTTTCGAATGTTCTGGTTTCAGCAAAGGTTTAAACGAGTTTTCGAAGCCTATAACGTCAGTGTTAAAGCCCATCAGTTTATAAGAGCCGTCGGACTGGTAAAAGAACTTGATGGTATTAACAGCGCCAACCTTAGCCGCAGTTTCGTCCAATTTATCCATAAAGGGTATGACATCCTGCTTGAAAGGAATCGTCACATTCAACCCCATAGGGTGTTTTTCGGCAATGAGATTTTTCAATCCGTCGGCCGACGGCATCTCAAAAAGTTCGTATTTCGAGTCGATACCCTCACAAGCGAACTTCTCGGTGAAAAACCTTTTAGAAAAAGAGTGCACCAGCACTTTACCAATCAATCCAAAAGTCTCCATTACTCAAAAATCTTATTGGTGAGGGTCAATGTATAGACACCAACCGTGTCTTCAGAACCGTACATAGGCGGATTTACCACCGGTTCGAACTGCCATTCCGAACGTTTGTTCGCATTAAACCCGTTTGTATAAATCGTATCGGTAGCAGAGAACCACATCACCCCCGACATAGTAAATTGCGAGATACGGGCATTTTCGTCAGTGCCGTATATATCGTACACATACTTGCTTCTGTTAGGAAAGGCGAGTACAAACGGAGTACCGGCAGGGACGTCGAACGGAGCCGGCCCCACGTTGAAATGAAACGTATAGTCGGTATTATTGTAGATCCAGTACCAATAAAAATGGTCTTTCAGCGTAAACAGGTCAGGAGTCAGATTCAGCGTATAAAAGCCATTATCGTCTTTCTCGCGTACGTTTCCCCACAACGAGCGGAGACGCAGATTCTCGGTAAACGCCTTTCCGTCGAGGCAGGCCTCCAACGCCGAGAACTGATAGATTTCAGCAGCCGTCTCAACGTCCCAGACATCGTCGCCAGTAACGCCCCCCCGGCGGGTTAGCGTATGTGTTTCTCCAGGGTTGAGCGTATCGGTGTAGGTAACAGGGTCACCATCCAGTTTGAAGTTCAAAGACACCTGTTTGCCGGTGTTATTGGCCACACAATAATAGTAGTCGTGTTCCCCCTCGGCACACGACATAGAAGTCAATGCCGCAAAAGCAGAAATTAAAGCAGGGGCGAACAAGCGCCTGATGTATTTGGTCATTTGCATATCGTAATTATCAATTTGAATGGTCAAAATTAACAAAAAGAGGGTCATTTTTTGCTTCCGGACACAATTCGAAAAAGGTATCTTTGCTTTCCTGCTTCTTCAAAATAGCCAAAGTCAGCTGGTCGGAAGCCTGGTCTAACTGACCCAGTTTATAATAACAGACAGCAAGCATAACGGGAACCTCGTCGTTAGACGACTCACCATCCTTTGCCTTTACCAGACACGTCAGAGCCGCATCAAAATTACCCATATACACATATATGCCTCCAAGCAACGCATTCAGGTCAGCAGAGTCGGGCATATAGATTTGAGCATGCGAAAAGGCGCTCAAAGCCAGTTGCAAGTCGTTCAGATTCTCGTAGATGTCGCCCAAGTAGACCCAATAGCTGCCAACGCTACCATTGATGCGGATGGCCTTTTGAATAAGAGGCAAAGCCTCGGAATAGCGTTCCTGGTCCATCATACAGACACACATTCCCGCCCAGCCATCCGGATTATCGGGGTCAAGGACAGAAGCCCTTTCGAAACACCTGTAGGCATCGTCGAATTTCTCCATCTGTTCAAAACACTCACCAATAAAAATATGAATCGGAGCAGAATAGTCGTTAGAACGCCTCGCATAGTCCCGATAAGCCTCAAGAGCTTTTTGGTAAGACTCTTTCTGGAAATAGCAGTGCGCTTTCTGAAGATAGGCCTGAAAATCGTCTTTCCCGGTCAGAGCCGCATAATCGTAGGCCTCAAGCGCCTTGTCGTACTGAGAGGCGGAGAAATAGATCTGGCCCAGATTGAACCAGGCATCGTTGCTATAAGGGTCAATATCGAGTACAGTATTGTACAAACGGACGGCCTCGTCAACATTGCCGAGTTGTTCGGCACATACCGCCAATTGGAAACAGAGGTGAAAATTCTTCTGGCCACCATGCGCATAGCCGTAAGTCAAGAACGACTTGGCTTCGGAGTACATATTGTGGTCGCAATAGACATAGGCCGCCGACAAACACAGTTCGTCGACCGGTTCGGCAGGGTGGAGAACCATTTTTTTCAGGATGCGCCTGGCATCGTCCGACCGGCCATCATACAGCAGCAGGTCAGCCTGACAGAGCACCACATCCACATTATCGGGTTCAAGTTGCGCCAGCGACTGCACCAAGTGCGCAGCGGCAGCCCTGCGTTTCTGCAAAATCAGCAAACGGGCCAGCCTGGTTTTAATAGACACACTAGAGGGGTGCAACCTCAAGCTGAAGTTCACAGCCTCTTCGGCCTTCATCAGCTGCTGGTTGTCGGCAAAATAATCGATAATATCTTCCAGGTCTTCCTCATCGAAGAACACGCACAACTCGCCGTTCAACGCTTTTTCATAACGCTGAAGCACCTGCAGGAACTGCGGGCTGGGTTCATTCTTGTTCAATTCATAATTAGCCATTGTCGGTATAAGCCGGTAAAGGCAGGAAAACCGTCTTCGTTTTGAGCCACAAATTTAGCAAGTTAGAATTATTTTCTTGCAAGCAAGGCCATTGATTTTATCAACAACCACAAAATTGAAGATTCGCCACACAAAAGAAACAAACGCATGAAGAAGAAGAACACTAAAAGTTAATAACAAAGTCCATTTTTTCGTCAAGAGGCACAACTAAATAACGCATTTATTTGCTATATTTGCAAATGGCAGATTGCGGACAAGAACAAACCGAAGTTCAAGTGTTCCTGTTTTCCTCTAAAAAAGCAAAAGCGTAGAAAGGTTTCCATTCTCCGTCAGCCAACAGGATCACGGGCAATCTGTCAGGACGACGGGTGCAGCCACCAAGCAAAAGTCATTTTCAAGGCAGCACTCTGCATTTAGGCAGGAAGTTGGTCCGCCGCATTTAGTCCAGCCTTTCCACAACAACCAGAAAGGTTCAGGGAAAATTTAGCGGGGCGGCCTACCCGAGAAGGGGGCCGCGATTAAAACAGGCTATTAAATTAACAAATACAATTTTTAATTGTTATTATGATTTACACAAATGAAGTGCAGCACATGTGCTGCGTTGCCAAAGGCGCTAACCACGCCAATGCTCCTATTCCAGAAGAAGGCAAATGGGTGCATGCAAAGGAAATTAAGGACATTTCTGGTCTCACCCACGGTATTGGCTGGTGTGCTCCACAGCAGGGTTGCTGCAAGCTGACCCTCAACGTAAAGGACGGCATCATTGAAGAAGCCCTTGTTGAGACCCTTGGTTGCTCGGGTATGACCCACTCAGCAGCAATGGCATCTGAGATTCTTCCTGGCAAGACCCTCCTCGAGGCACTTAACACCGACTTGGTTTGCGATGCTATCAACACAGCAATGCGCGAGCTCTTCCTCCAGATCGTTTACGGCCGCACACAGTCTGCATTCTCAGAAGGCGGCCTTCCTATCGGCGGTTCGCTCGAAGACCTCGGTAAGAACCTCCGCAGCCAGGTAGGTACAATGTATGGTACCAAGGCAAAAGGCAGCCGTTACTTGGAAATGACAGAAGGTTACTGCACCAAGATGGCTCTCGACGCCAACAACGAGGTAATCGGCTACGAGTTCGTAAACCTCGGCAAGTTGATGGACGCCCTTAAGGCAGGTGCAAACGGCCAAGAAGCAATTGAAAAGGCTAAAGGAACTTATGGCCGTTTCAAGGATGCAGTTAAATATATTGACCCACGTAAAGAATAATACACAACATGGCACTATTCGAAAGCTACGAGCGTCGTATTGATCAGATCAATGCAGCTCTCAACAAATATGGTATCAAGAGCATTGAAGAGGCAAAGGAAATTTGCGCAGCTAAGGGTCTCGATCCTTACAAGATGTGTGAAGACACCCAGAAGATCTGCTTCGAAAATGCAAAGTGGGCTTATGTTGTAGGTGCAGCTATCGCCATCAAGAAGGGCGTTAAGTCTGCTGCTGAGGCAGCTGAGGCTATCGGTGAAGGTTTGCAGGCTTTCTGTATCCCTGGTTCTGTTGCAGACGACCGTAAGGTAGGTCTCGGCCACGGTAACTTGGCAGCCCGTCTTCTCCGCGAAGAGACTGAATGTTTCGCATTCTTGGCTGGTCACGAGTCATACGCTGCCGCAGAAGGCGCAATTAAGATTGCCGAAATGGCAAACAAGGTACGTAAAAAGCCGCTCCGCGTCATCCTTAACGGTTTGGGTAAGGACGCCGCTAAGATCATCTCTCGTATCAACGGCTTTACTTATGTACAGACCCAGTTCGACTACTACACTGGCAAGGTGAACATCCTTTCAGAGACCAAGTATTCCGACGGTGTTCGTGGTGGCGTTCGCTGCTATGGCGCTGACGATGTTCGCGAAGGTGTAGCAATCATGCACATGGAAGGTGTTGATGTATCAATCACCGGTAACTCAACCAACCCTACCCGTTTCCAGCACCCAGTAGCTGGTACTTACAAGAAGGAATGTATTGAGCAGGGCAAGAAGTACTTCTCAGTTGCATCTGGTGGTGGAACTGGCCGTACCCTTCACCCAGACAACATGGCAGCAGGTCCTGCAAGTTACGGTATGACCGACACTATGGGCCGTATGCACTCTGACGCCCAGTTCGCTGGTTCTTCATCAGTTCCTGCACACGTAGAAATGATGGGCTTCCTCGGCATGGGTAACAACCC
>DGTD01000075.1:0-47514 GCA_002396385.1 Bacteroidales bacterium UBA4345 | reverse complement strand
GGGTAACAACCCAATGGTTGGTGCTTCGGTTGCAGTAGCTGTTGCAGTAGCTCAGGCTATGTAATCTGATTTAGCAGTAACGCTATTATAAAAAGCGTCTGGGACTCAAGTTCCAGACGCTTTCTTTTTCTTTCAAAACAAGCACTTGCAGGCTACTTTCCAATCACCTCACACTACATAGCGTTCTATTTTGGTAGACTCGACAAATTGAGCCTTAATCTCACTTAACAGCTTGAAGTTTTCTGTGTCCAGATGTGCCCTCTGCGCCTCTTCTGTCTCCCACTTTTCAAGTAGTAAGACCGTGTCAGGCTTGTCTAATGGCAGGAAATATTCGTACTGAACATTACCGGGTTCGCCTTGGCAGCGTTTGGCTATATGAGCATTCCCTACTGCTGTAAGGAAATCGAGCAATTTACCATCCTTACAATGGTAATAAACTATCATACTTAACATATTGCGTTCTCCTATATTATGCTTCCTTTACAGTGATGTTTCGTCCACACAACTCGCGTCCGTTCAAGTCTTGTATAGACTTAACGGCATGCACATCGTTCTCGAACTCGACAAAAGCAAAGCCCTTTGGTTTGCCCGTCTTGCGGTCAACAACAATCTTTACCGAATCGGGAGCGCCATGCAGCGAGAACAATTCACACAACTCTGCCTCCTGGACAGAATAGTCGAGATTTCCAACAAAAAGTTTCATATACCATCAATCTTTACATATGGTAAAGGTAAGATAATTTGGGGAGTTGAACAAAAACAACAAACAAGTCCATACATAAACAACAAACGAACCTCGGTTTTTAACCGAAGTTCGTTTGTTCCTTTTTCTATTTAAGACACTACTGAATTCTGATCTTTTTTGAATTTATAATATAAAAACCCTTTTCTAATTGTCTCTGTACATCAGAAAGTTTCACTTTTCTTTTGATAAGATATCCTTCTATAGAATAAACATCTACTAATGGATCTATCAAAGACGAAACATTATCCACACTAGTAGCTTCATCAAAAATGGCGGTCAACGAAACACTTTCATTCATCATGAATTCTCTTTCAGGAGTTGTTATATTATCACTCCAACACACAAAGGTATAACCCGGAGCCGGCACTGCTTTAACAATAGCAATATCACCACCTAAATACTCGCCATCTCCAAACGTACTACCATAATTGTCGTTAGAAGAAGATAGAACCATATCGAAAGACTTTCGAGACAGAGCAACCTCTATATTCATAAAATGGTCCTTTATATCAACATAAGATTCTGCATTTTCATCATCCAAAACAACCTTCAAATAACTAGTATTCTCAGGCAACACACAACTTTCACTAAAAAATTCAGACAAAACAGGTTTCATCGAAGGACTTGGAACATCATTATTATCGAAAAGTCCCGCAAATAAACTACCTTTTGCTTTCAGCACAATTTTCCCCACACATTTTTTTAAATCAGCATCCGCATAACATTCTATAAAGGCATTGCAACCTTCACTTTGGATTATTTCTACAGAAGCCTGGAGGGTAAGGAATTTCTTTTGTTCTTTATTGTAAGGAAGTTTGGTCAAATCAACGACCAGATAAGCACTTAAATGTCCTAATCCAACACTATCCATCTTCCATTCATCGTCATCAACCAAATTGTCAGTCCGTCCTCCTATCTTACCAAAGAATGCTGTTAATGAAGTATCCCCATAACAATTAAGAACACGTTTACTATAGACAACACCGTCACTCCACTTTTCAAATACAGCATTGTCTTTTGCAATTGCTTCTATTACGACGTTTTCACCTTCCTTATACCAACCCTTACCAGCGACAGTTCCCAACGTATCATTATTAGAAAGAACATCTACAAAGAAAGAGTCTGCGACAAGGTAATCTTTCGAATATACGGCAGCAAAGTGATAAGAGTCTTTGTTACACACAACAGTTCTAGGATTATCGGTGTTACCATCCTCCCAACGCACGAAAAACAAGCTATCAGTTTCCTTTGCAGTAAGTATTAACGTATCACCATACGTGACGTCATAAATGCTCGACCATCTTGAGGAGTCTTCTATTCCCGTTCTCATATTCAACACATTGAACATATTCGATACCGTAATAGAATCAACATATCCGCTATCTATCTCACAGTAAGATCCACCTAAACTTACATAACTCTTTTTTCTCACGAAATAAGCGACTATGGTGTCATTTCCTGTTGCGACATCCAATGATTTATCTTTCAAAGACACCCATTTTTCTAGTTTACAACCAAATTTAGGGAATGCCTGTTTCAAAATATCTTGTCCATACAAATATGTGCCACCACCACTCACAACACCCATAGTCGTATCAGCAGAGACAACTACAACATTAATTGATTCTGGATTATCAATCTTCTCAAAATATGCGACAAATTCATAAGAGCTATCACAGTCCAAAGAATTTAAATAAATGGTTCTCGTAGAATCCGTCAATCCGTTTTCCCAATGAGAGAAGAGGTAACCAGGTTTTCGGTCTGCTGTTAAATAGAGAACAGAATCTTTTACAAATTCCGGTTTGAACAACTTTTTCACCGATCTACCTCCAGCGTAGCCCCTTACACTTCCCATAACAGAATCATTCGGCACAAATGTATGAGGCTTCAATCTATCATTGTTCATATACACATACAAGGTATCATTCCCTTCTTTACTCCAAGGTCTTGAATCTCCAATATAACCATCACTCCATCTAACATCAAAACACTTCATTCCCTTATAAACCTTAAGAACCGTACTATCTTTATAATACCCAGTACCGTAGACAGAAATAGAATTAGAATCTCCACTCTTTACCACAACATTTCCCTTATAAGCTTTGAAGTTTGCACATGCAGGTGTTTTAGGATTTTCCGACATATAAAAACCTTCATATTGAGAACTACTAACTTGTGAGCCTGTCCACTTGTCAAAATAATATCCAGTTTTCGGTTTTACACTGACATTCACTTTTTCGCCCACATAATACGACCCCGGGATGAAGCTAACTGTCCCCATTGTCGTATCCGCAGAATAAACACTTTCTAGTGCAAATTCATACGTTTCTCCAACCAACATTTTAAAAGTCAAGTCATTTATCCATAAAGTGTCTGATTTTGATTCATTTTGAAAATAAAAGGTATAATACGAACTTCCCTCTTTTTGAAATTTTTCTAATTTACCTACATTTAAAGGGTATTTTTTTTGTTGGAAAGATCCCATATAACCACAACAATAATAATTCTCCCAAAGGTATCCTTGTTTATGAGTTACACTTTTATCTTTGAGAGACTCTTCTGCATATGCATATACATCAGCATAAGCAAAATCCATTGTAGTGTTATTGATTGAATCCTTTAAAAGAACAATCTGCATCGTGGCAACCGAACTGGAATCATTGTCCATATCACGAACCAATCCGAATTTGTTACCTTTTCTAACAACATGGCCATTGCTAGTTTTCAATTCTATACCTTCTCCTTCCAAATTTTCAAGCAGGTTTGTATCCCATGCGAAATTCTGATTGTAAGGTCTTATTGATACTTTTTCATTTGCCCCAAATACGCAAGAAGCGAAAGAGCACAACATAGTTAATAAAAGGTAAAATCTTTTCATACTTTAACAGTTTATTTGAGACGGGTTCTAAAAAGGAATTAGAGCAATAGACTGTAAGAACCCGCATTGACAGGCTATCACAACCCCAATCGTAAATTTATTTCATTTCGCCCGTTTTACCCCCCCATTTTATGTTATACAACATAAAATTAACATATTTTTCAACTAATTCTTCTCCTCTATCCTTATCTAAAAGAGAAAAACACACTTATAACCAAAAAGATAATTAGAAAAGCAGAAAGAAAAGAGTTAGTAAAAAAGGAGCAACAGCCACTAATAAAAATTAACATTAGTAGACCTTACATAAACTCAGTTTACAGAATCGACCAGGTTGCAGAGTTCCCATTTTATATTGCACAACATAAAATCAGACCGATTTTAATCCATTTCTCTTCATTTTTAGGCAAACCATACTATAAAACAACATGATAGAATAAAAAAATATGGATTAAAATCATTGATATAGATTAATAAACACCACACAATAACCCTTCCTTTTCCAACCGGGTATTTTTGAACTGGTACAGAAAAAGCCAAAACATTTTGAGAAAACTGCACTTTTTATACCAAAACATTTTGAGAAAACTGCACTTTTTATACCAAAACATTTTGAGAAAACTGCACTTTTACATAATTTTACACTAAGAAGCAAGTAGTTACAACAAGAAAACATACATGACAAACTTCAAACGAAAATTATATTCAAAAATGCTGCGATGGAAGGAGCAATGGAAAGGCAAATACGCCCTGCTTATCGAAGGGGCAAGACGAGTCGGAAAATCAACTTTGGTAGAACAATTCGCTAAAAAAGAATACAAAACATATATCCTTATCGATTTTTCAAAATCATCACCACAAATAAGCGAGTTATTCAACGACCTAAACGATTTAGATTTCTTTTTTTTAAGACTTCAAAGCATATTCAAAGTACAATTAATTAATCGCCAATCCGTTATAGTATTCGACGAAGTTCAAATGGAGCCGAAAGCAAGGCAAGCCATCAAGCATTTAGTAAAAGATGGGCGCTACGACTATATAGAGACTGGCTCACTAATATCGATACGCAAAAACACTCAACACATTGTTATTCCAAGCGAGGAATTAAGAATGACACTCCATCCTATGGATATTGAAGAGTTTTATTGGGCACTAGGTAATGAATCAACTCCCACACAATTGCGACAGTTATTTGAAAAAAAACGTCCGTTAGGAGAAGCCCTACACCGGAGTTTAATGAGAGACCTGCGCTTATACATGCTTGTTGGAGGTATGCCGCAAGCCGTAAACGCCTACCTTGAATACAACAATCTACAACAAGTTGATTTCGTAAAGCGTGAAATTCTCAAACTCTATGACACTGATTTCAACAAAATAGACCCATCGGGGAAAGCTTCTCTGATTTTCAAGAACATACCTGCGCAATTAAGCAACAATGCCTCACGCTATATGATTTCTGCAAGCACCGAAAGCCGTCGTTCAGAAAGAACCGACGTCATTATTTCTGAAATGTGTGAAAGCAAAACCATCAATATATCATATCATTGCACAGATCCAAATGTGGGATTAAACCTACACAAATCGCTTGACGCATATAAAGTATTCATGGCAGACACAGGCTTATTCGTCACACTCTGTTTTTGGGATAAAGAATACACAGACAACATCATATACGAAAAACTCCTTAGTGACAAACTCGAAACGAATTTGGGATACATTTTCGAGAATCTTGTCGCACAAATGCTCTGTGCTACTGACAACAAATTGTTCTACTACACATTTCCTACAGACAATGGTAAACACAATTACGAAATAGACTTTCTGCTTTCACGAGGCAATAAACTCACACCAATAGAAGTAAAGTCTTCTGGATACAAATCGCACAAATCACTAGACAAATTTTGCGAGAAATACTCATCACGTGTGGGCGACCGTATCTTATTATACACAAAAGACTACGACAAGAACGGAATGGTACAGTGCATTCCTATTTACTTCACTCCATTTTTGTGAAGCAACAAAATTATGGCGGCTGTTCAGAACTCGATGCGGAACCCCTTGTCTTTCAGGCGACCGTAACTTTCAGCATTGAACTTGTACAGCTTGGCCTCCCTTTTCGGAGTTGGACGTGACGTCTCGTTCAAATCGGTAAGCAGCCCGCATTGACAGGCTATCACAATCCCAATCATAAATTTATTTCATTTCGCCCGTTTTACCCTCCATTTTATGTTGTACAATAAAATTAACATATCTTTTCAACTAATTCTTCTCATCTATCCTTATCTAAATAAAGAAAAACACACTTATAGCCAAAAAGATAATTAAAAAAGCAGAAAAAAAAGAGTTAGTAAAAAAAGAGATAATCTGCATTCTTGGGAATATAGTTTGCGAACTGACCATAATGCCTAATGTTGTAAGATTCATAGCGATGAATCCATGACAAATGACCATCATTCTTAAAGTAACCGATAAGAACAATTTTAGTGTTTTCAGATTCGACAGATGGTCTTGACGGCAAAGAGTACTTTACGATCTCCACATTTAGAGAGAAAAATTAGTTACCCTTCAGTTATATATTTTCCACTGCCTATCAGCCAAGACACAAGTTAAGAATATTAAAGAAAAAAGTTATCTTTGCAAATAGCCATGAAGAACGAAATCATCATATCGGACAACCTCGGCCAAGTGTCAGAAATGCAACACAACGGCTACATCACCCACGCCTATTGCTCTTGCGGGTCGTGCGAATTTTCAATGGACGGCCGTCTGTTCCTATTCGGTAAGGGCGATTGTCTGATTGTCCCTCACCAAGACGTAGCGTTTGAACTAGGAAAGAAAAGCACCGATTTTGCCGTAGAAGTCATCTACGTATCGTTTGAGTTCACACAGGTGGCCACACCACAGAGCAATTACGGCACACGGGGTCACCTCGCCCTGTTCGAAAATCCGGTAATGCGCCTTAACCCGGAACAGCAACAAGTCTGCGCCCTCAATTTCGACTACATCCGGCACCGTCTCGCCATAGCCACGCACCACTTCCACCGTGAGGCAATGATCAATGCCGTGCAATGTATGATTATCGACTTCTTCGACTTCCACGTCGAGCTGTATGGCGATGCGCAGGTCAGCAGCCAGAATGGGCATCTGATGCAAGATTTCTTAAGACTTTTGGAAAACGGCGAATACCGGCAGCACCGCGAAGTGGGCTGGTTTGCCGAACAACTCTTCGTCACGCCTAAATACTTGTCGGAAGTGAGCAAGAAGGTCAGCGGACAGGCGGCCATCTATTGGATTACCCGCTACACCGCACTCGACATTGCCCGGCAACTCCGAACAACCAACCTTAGCATTGAACAACTTTCCGAACAATACGGTTTTGCCAACACAAGCTACTTTACCCGCTATGTACAGAAAAATTTGGGTGCACCACCCAGCAGTTTCAGGGAATAGCGTCCCTTTAAGAAAAATGTGAACAAATCACAGAATTTTGCATAACAACGTACTGAGCAGTCTGCTGTAATTTAGCACCAGAAAAAACAAGACAATTTTACCATGCTAAACATCAGACTTAATAACGGAGTGGAAATGCCACTTGAAGGTTTCGGTGTATTCCAAGTGTCTGACCCAGCACAATGCAAGCAGGCTGTATTAGACGCCATAGGCGCAGGCTACCGGCTTATTGACACGGCAGCCATCTATATGAACGAGGATGCGGTAGGCGAAGCCGTAAAGGAAGCCATTACAACCGGACTTGTAAAACGCGAGGACTTGTTCATCACCAGCAAACTCTGGGTGTCGGACTTCGGTTACGAGAATGCGAAACGCGGATTCCAACGCTCGTTAGACAAACTCGGGTTCGATTACATAGACCTCTACCTGCTCCACCAGCCTTTCGGCGATGTATATGGTGCATGGCTGGCACTGGAAGAGCTATATAACAACGGGCTGATCAGAGCTATTGGGGTTTCGAACTTCTACCCGGGGAAATTTACCGAGTTTGCCGAATTAGTAGACACTAAACCAATGGTGAACCAGATTGAGCTCCACCCCTTCTTCTCACAGTACGAGGCGATAAAGAACATGAAGAGATATGGTTGCCACCCACAGGCATGGGGACCGCTGGCAGAAGGCAATCACGGAATTTTCAGCCACCCTGTTTTGAGCCTGATTGGTAAAAACCACAACAAGAGCGCAGCACAAATCGCTTTAAAATGGAACGTACAACGGGGTGTCAGCATTTTACCCAAAAGCGTACACAAAGAACGAATGGAACAGAACATAGACATTTGGGATTTTGAACTGACGGGAAACGAGATAAAACAAATTGACGCACTCGACCTTGGCCACAGTGAGATAGTTGACCACAACAGCCCCGACTTAGTGCGCTACCTTCTGTCGGCAAGGGTTAATTAAAGGATACGAAGATGAACAAATTACTATTATTTATTGCGCTGACGCTGTCGGTGGCGTCTTGCAACGGGCATAAAGAAAGCCAGGTTAAGAAAGAAATCGAGAAAGAAATGAATACACTTACATTCAACGAAAAACAAGCCTCATGTATGTCGGCTATCGCCTGCAGCGAAGCCAGCGGTGACCAGCTGTCTCTTTACGACGCAATTAATGCCGGGCTCGATGCCGGGCTTACAGTCAGTCAGATAAAGGAAGCCCTTTCACAACTGTACGCCTACACCGGTTTTCCACGAAGCCTGAACGCCCTCGGCACCCTGCAAAAGGTGCTGGCCGAGCGGAAGAAGCCCTTTGAGGCGGGCCAGGAAGCTACCCCTCTGCCTAAAGACTACGACGCGCTGAAACAAGGAACCGACATCCAGACAAGACTATCTGGCCAACCGTTCAATTACGACTTCTGTCCGGCCGAAGACTATTACCTGAAAGCGCACCTTTTCGGTGACATTTTCGCCCGCGACATCCTCAGCCACGCCGACCGGGAGTTGGTGACCGTCAGCGCCCTCTCGGCCATGGAAGGTGTTGAACCCCAACTGAAAGCGCACGTCAAAGGAGCGCGCAACATGGGGGTCACCGACGAGCAGTTGCTACAGATACCAGTCGCACTGGCCGCTAACGGTTGTAAGGCAGCCTCTTCCAGAGTTTTAAAGGCTGTCAACGAAGCGCTCGACACAACTGCAACCGTACGCAGCCAAAACGACCAAGTTGACCTGAAATCGTATTGGCGCCGTGGTGTGCCCAACGACGCATACGCACAATACTTCACAGGAAGAAGCTACGTATCGCCTTACGGCGAGAGCATCACCAATGTAACCTTCGAACCCGGTTGCCGCAACAACTGGCACATACACCACGGAGCAGTCCAGGTTCTGGTCTGCGTATACGGACACGGCTGGTACCAAGAATGGGGCAAACCAGCAGTGGAACTGCGCGAAGGCGTTGTAATAGAAGTACCGGAAGGCGTAAAACACTGGCACGGAGCAGCCAAGGGCTCGTGGATGCAGCACCTTACCTACCACAAGAACCTGCAGGAAGAAACCAGCAACGAGTGGCTAGAGCCTGTGAGCGACGAAGTCTACAACAAGGTTCGATGAACCCCATGACATACCACATTTTAAGAAACCAGCATCATGAAAACAAACAGATTTAAAACCCTACTTCTCGGCATCTCGGCCCTCTTTGTAGGTACCGGTTGCAACAGCCAGGAAGTAAAAAAACACGACAATATGAGCAAATCGATCGTTATTTTCTTTTCCCACGCAGGCGAGAACTACAGTGTGGGCAACATAAAAGTCGGGAACACTAAAATAGTAGCCGACTACATCTCCGAAATTACCGGAGCCGGGCAATTTGAAATCGTCACCCACAAGTACGACGGCATGGCCTATACCCCACTCACCCAGTTGGCCCAAAAGGAAGCGAACGACAAAGAGTTGCCTGCCTACGAAGGCAAAGCGCCAGACTTGTCGGAATACGACACCGTGTTTATTGGCGGACCTGTCTGGTGGGGCACCTACCCGCAAGTAATGTTCACACTCTTTAAAGACATCAACCTCGACGGAAAGACCATCTATCCGTTCACCACACACGAAGGGAGCGGATTGGCCAACTGCGTAAGCGATGTGAAAAAAGCGTTTCCGAAAGCCAGCGTACAAAACGGATTTTCTATTTACGGCCACGAGGTCCGCAGCGAAAAGGCTAAAGTTGTGAACTGGCTGAAACAGATTGGATTTTAAACCACACAACCCGTCCAAGGGCTGTCGGTCCACGAAAGAGCAGCCCAAAGCGACTAAAATTCCAAACGGAAACCTTTTTCCTTCAAGCGACCGTAACTTTCAGCATTGAACTTGTACAGCTTGGCCATCCTTTTCGGAGTAGACCGGGCTGACTCGTTCAAATCGGTAAGTAGCCCAACGTGCAGAATTTTCTTCGAGAAGTTCCGCCGGTCGAACTCTACTCCCAATATAGCCTCGTAGAGCGACTGCAGCGCCCGCATGGTGAACTTTTCGGGAAGCAGGTCAAAGCCAACCGGTTGGAACATAATGCGTTCACGCAATTTTGCCAACGCCATATCTAATATATCCTTATGGTCGAAGACCAGTTCTGGCAGTCCGTCGAGCGGGAACCAGCCAACCTCCGAGACATTGGCACCCTGCCTTACTTCCTGTTTTCTGACCAGAGCATAATAAGCGATGGATATGACACGGCCGCGCACATCGCGTTCGGGAGCGGAAAAAGTGTGGAACTGCTCGATGTAAGTTTCACGAAGACCCGTTTTTTCGCGCAACATCATACGTGCACTTTCTTCAGCCGACTCTTCCATCCGTAGGAATCCACCCGGCAGCACCCAACTGTCCTTATAGGGTTCTTCCCCCCTTTTAACTAACAAGACCTGCATTTTTGTGCCGTCGAAACCGAAAATCACGCAATCGGTAGCCACCATCGGGCGCGGATAGTCGTATGTATATGTTCCTTTTTGCATTTTTTGTGTGAAGTTTACACAAAATTAAGAAATAAAGGAGACAAAAGGAACAAGCAAAAAGAAATGCGCTGAAAAAGACACGAAAAAAGTTCACAAGCATTAAAGTTCAGAACTGCTTAAACAAAAAAGTTATATCTTTGCAACCAAACAAACACGAAAGGTTATGGACCAAACTCTAAAGCTTTACACACTCCAATTCAAAGAAACAAGGACCTACCTGTTTGCCCTATTCTTCGTAATAGGCAACATTGTGCTACCGCAATTGTGCCATTTGGTGCCCAATGGTGGCCACACATGGCTTCCCATCTACTTTTTCACACTGATAGGCGCCTACAAGTACGGAATGAAGGTCGGACTGCTAACCGCCATCTTCTCTCCACTGGTCAACTCGGTTCTGTTCCACATGCCTAGCGTGGCAGTACTCCCCTCTATTTTGCTGAAGGGTGTGTTGTTGGCTATTGCCGCAGGCTGGTGCGCGAAGCGTTATCAGAAAGTAAGCCTCGGCATTCTGCTGCTGGTTGTTCTTTTCTACCAGGTTGTCGGCTCGTTGGGCGAATGTCTGATAGAAGGCAGTTGGGCAGCCGGACTGACCGACTTTAAGATGGGACTTCCAGGAATGGCCCTACAAGTAGTAGGCGGATACCTCGTCATCGGACAACTGTTCAAGAATTAACCACAAAACATTAGATATATGTTTGGATTAGGATTTCCAGAACTTCTGCTTATCGTCTTTGTTGTGTTGCTCCTTTTCGGAGGCAAACGCATACCAGAGTTGATGAAGAGTCTAGGCAAAGGGGTCAGCAGTTTCAAAGAAGGTATGAAAGACGTGACCAACACCGATACTGAAGACAAAAAGGAAGAGCGGAAAGATTAAAATTATTTCCAGATGAGCGAAGACAAAGGCAACAGCATGTCTTTTTGGACCCACATCGACGTTCTACGAGGCACATTCGTGCGCATACTGATCGTCGTGCTGGCTGCGACCACTGCCGCCTTCTTCCTTAAAGAGCCACTTTTCAACCTGATATTTGCACCGAGAGAGCCCGACTTTGTCAGTTACCAGCTATTAGAAAGATTCAGTAACTGGGTGACCCAGGGGCAAGGCGGTTTAGAGCCAGTGAAAGCGGTGCAACTCATCAACACCGGTTTAGCCCAACAGTTTGTCTTTCATTTTAAAACAGCATTCTGTGCAGGCGTCGTCACGGCCTCGCCCTACATCATCTACCAACTTTTCAGCTTTATCGCGCCCGCACTTTATGAGCAAGAGCGTAAATATGCGGTAAGGGTAGCAGGAATGGGCTATTTGATGTTTGTAGCAGGCCTCTTACTCAACTACTTCCTGATTTTCCCACTCACCTACCGCTTTTTAAGCAACTACCAAGTCAGCGAGGAGGTTGTCAATATGATTTCGCTGGAATCGTACATCGACACGCTGTTGCTGATGAGCCTGATGATGGGCATTGTATTCGAGATTCCGGTTATATCGTGGATTTTGGGAAAACTTGGTTTGTTAACGTCCGACTTTATGCGGAACTACCGCCGACATGCCATAGTAGTCATACTGATAGCAGCCGCCATCATAACACCAACCACCGACATCTTCACCCTCCTTATAGTGTCGCTTCCGATGTGGTTGCTATACGAAGCCAGCATTGTGCTGGTTGCACATACTAACAAAAAATAAACAAGAAATCTTATGTTAAGGAAAATCCGCACAGCCGCTGCGGTGCTGGCTATAACGCTGGTAACCCTGTTATTTTTAGACTTTACAGGAACAATGACCCGTTGGTTCGGCTTTATGGCGAAAGTACAGTTCCTGCCAGCCGTTTTAGCATTTAACACAGCCGTAGTGGTAGGTTTGCTACTGGTCACGCTACTATTCGGCCGCATCTACTGTTCAGTCATCTGTCCACTGGGCATTTTGCAAGACACCGTATCGTGGATAAGCGCCAAACGCAAAGGCAAGAAAGCACGCTTCAGCTATTCACAGGAAAAGAGGAACCTGCGTTACGGAGTTCTGCTTGTGTTCGTATTGCTAGTTGTAGCCGGTTTTACACAAATTGCGCTGTTTATAGCGCCATACAGCGCATTCGGACGCATAGCAGAAAGTTTGCTCGCCCCCATTTGGGCATTTGGCAACAACGTGCTAGCCGGCATAGCCGAGCACTTCAACAGCTATGCCTTTTACGAGACAAGCGTCTGGGCTAAAAGTCTGATAGTACCCGTAACAGCCATCGTTACGCTGGCCACAGTCGGCGTTCTGGCCTGGAAGAACGGACGCACCTGGTGCAACACCATCTGCCCTGTTGGCACAGTACTTGGATTTGTATCGCAATACGCCATATTCCGTCCGGTTATCGATGAAAAAGCCTGTAAGAACTGCGGACTCTGCGCCAGGAAGTGCAAAGCGTCGGCCATAGACTTCAAGAACGGGAAGGTAGACACCAGTCGCTGTGTCGCCTGCTTCGACTGTATTGACGCCTGCAATGCGAAAGCCATCAGTTTCAAAAACCGCCTAACCCAGCAAAAACAAGGTAAGACGGTCAACAATGCCCAGCAAGCAGTTAAAGACGAGACCGTTGACACCAGCCGACGCAGTTTTCTGATAGGGACAGGATTACTTGCCGCAGGCCTGGCAAAAGCACAAAAAGACAAAAAGGTAGACGGAGGTCTGGCAACCATTCTCAATAAAAAAGTACCCGTCCGCGAGACACCGATTCTTCCAGCCGGAAGCTTTAGCGCCAAGCACTTCGCACAACACTGCACCGGTTGCCAGCTGTGTGTGGCGAACTGTCCGAACGGAGTACTCCGTCCATCGTCGGACCTCGGGACGCTGATGCAGCCACACCTGGAATACGACAGAGGCTACTGCCGGCCAGAATGCACCAAGTGTTCGGAAGTCTGCCCGGCCGGCGCCATCAAGCCCATCACCCCAGCAGAAAAGAGCAGTATACAGATAGGCCATGCGGTTTGGGTTAAGAAGAACTGTATTGTGCTAACCGACAACGTGGAATGCGGCAACTGTGCCCGCCACTGCCCTAACGGAGCCATACAGATGGTGCCAAGCGACCCGGCGAACCCGGAATCGCACAAGATTCCTGCCATCAACACCGAGCGCTGCATAGGCTGCGGTGCCTGCGAGAACCTTTGTCCATCGAGACCTTTCAGCGCAATATACGTAGAAGGGCACGAGGTGCACAAAGAAATTTAAAACACTTGAACAGCACGAAAATGAGCGAAAAAGAAAACCCTATAAACCGCCGCGAGTTTCTGAAAACCGCAGGTGCAGCCGCTGTGGCAACGAGTGCAGTCCTTTCTGCCTGCAACAGCAACGAACAACAGCAAAGTTACAAAACCACCATTCCAGAGCCACCAACCGACAAGATGACTTACCGCACCAACCCCAAGACGGGCGACAAAATATCGTTGTTGGGATTTGGTATGATGCGCCTGCCTATCGAAGGCGGAGGTTCGGGCCGTGAGAACCCCGACTCCCCAATCGACCAAGACATGGTGAACAAGCAGGTAGACTATGCCATTGGGCATGGTGTAAACCTGTTCGACACATCGCCTGCCTACTGCCAAGGCCGGTCTGAAAAAAGTACCGGAATAGCTTTGCACCGCTACCCCCGCGACAAATACTTCGTATCGACCAAACTATCGAACTTCAATCCGGCCACCTGGAGTCTGGAATCGGGCAAAGAGATGTTTAACAACTCGCTTAAAGAGTTGCAGATCGACTATGTGGACTTCCTGTTACTTCACGCCATAGGCGGTACAAGCGAGCGGCCGAACGCTCAAGGAATTAACGAACAGCTCGACAGCAAACAGACCCTCTACGCCCGCTACATAGACAACGGACTGCTTGACTGGCTGGTCGGCCAACAGAAACAAGGCAAAATAAAGAACCTCGGATTCTCGTACCACGGCGACATCAAAATGTTCGACCTTTTGTTGCAGTGGCACGACGAAGGCAAATACCATTGGGACTTTGTGCTCATAGAGTTGAACTACCTCGACTGGAAGCATGCGAGTGAAATCAATCCTCGGAACACCAATGCCGAATACCTCTATACCGAGCTAGAGAAGCGCGGCATACCATCGCTCATTATGGAGCCCCTGTTAGGAGGCCGCTTGGCAAAAGTGCCCGACTTCATTTTCAAGAAAATGAAAAGCCGCGACCCAGAACACAGCATTGCCAGCTGGGCCATGCGCTACGCAGGCTCACCCAAAGGCGTACTTTCGGTATTGAGCGGCATGACCTACCTCGAGAACGTAAAAGACAACATTAACACCTATGCACCGCTCAAACCGGTCAGCGAAGAGGAAAAGCAGTTTCTTGAAGAAGTGGCCGACGACATAGTCGGACTGAACACCATACCGTGCAACGACTGCAAGTACTGCATGCCATGCCCATACGGCATTGACATTCCAGCCATCTTCGTACACTACAACAAGTGCATCAACGAAGGCAATATGGCCCAAAGCAGCCAGCACCCCGAATATGAGAAGCAACGCCGCGCCTTCCTGGTCGGCTACGACCGGAGTGTGCCCCGCCTTCGCCAAGCCAGCCACTGTGTAGGCTGCCACCAGTGCGAATGGCACTGTCCACAAAAGATAAAGATTGCAGAAGAGCTGCAAAAGGTAGACAAATACGTTGAAGCACTGAAACAAGGCAAATTATGACCTTAGAAGAACTGAAGCAGACGCTTAGCCAAGGCAATCACACACTGGCCATTTACGACCAAGACGAGCAACTGCACACTTACGACAACAAAGGTGTCCGTGACCTTTATACCCTACTGACCACAGAACCCCAAGTGCTGAAAGGCGCAATGGTTGCCGACAAAGTGGTGGGAAAAGGAGCCGCAGCCCTCATGATAGTGGGCGGCATAGCAGAACTACACACCCACATAATCAGCGAACCTGCCATCAAGCTACTCGAACTTTCTGGCATTCGATATAGTTTCGACGAGAAAGTCGACCACATTGAAAACCGCGACAAGACCGGTTGGTGCCCTGTGGAAACACTCTGCAAAGACATGCCAACTGCAGGACAATGCGTGCCGCTAATTGCCAACTTTATTGAAAATATGAAAATAAAAAATTCATGAAGCAGAAACTTATTCCGTTATTCTCCTTGTCTTGTCTAACAGTGCTAAATGTTCACGCCCAAACAGCAACTGTAGATTCGGCATTAGCAGGACCAATTATAGACCCATATTTCGACTATCTGCCAAAAGTAGACGTCATTGGCGTACGACCAGAATTCCTACCCAACACCATAACGACCATCAGCGAGCAACAGTTACAAGAGCGACACATACCCTCGGTACTTCCCGCTGTTGCAGAACAAACCCCGGGTTTGTTTGTCACCCAACGCGGTTCAATGGGTTACGGACTGTCGACAGGTTCAGCAGGTGGAATGAACATGCGTGGCTTAGGTAGCGGAACCGGACAGATAATGGTACTGGTTGACGGTCACCCCCAATTTATGGGTCTGATGGGACACCCGCTGGCCGACACCTACCAAGGGCTGAACATAGAAAGCATACAGGTGCTTCGCGGACCGGCCTCGGTTCTATATGGTTCGAACGCAATGGGAGGCGTAATCAACCTCGTAACCAACAAAGAGAAAGAAGACGGTGCGCACACCCTCGCCAACATCGGCTACGGCAACGACAACACCCTGCAGAGCCAGCTGTCGGTCAGCAACAAACAGGGCAAACTCAGCAGCTCCATTAGCGGTGCTTACAACCGCACCGACGGTCACCGCGACAATATGGGCTTCAAACAGTATGCCGGTTATGGCCAACTGGGTTACCAGATCTGCAACAACTGGCAGGTGGGAGCCGACCTGAACATCAACAAGTTCAACGCCGAAACACCAGGCGCAGTTGACGCACTGTTGGAAGATGCGGAACAAGACATCACCCGTGGAACAACGTCGGCATGGATACGCAACAGCTACGGGAACACGAAAGGCAGCATCAGCGCTTTCTACAACTGGGGGAAACACGTGATTAACGACGGTTACGCCATTGGGAAAGGAACGCCAAAAGACTACCGCTACCACTCGCGCGACTATATGGGTGGCGTGTCAGCCAACCAAAGTATAAGGAAGTTTCAGGGTAAAACAACTGCAACCCTCGGTTTCGACTACTTCCACTTTGGCGGTACAGCATGGAACGAGTATGTTGCAGGTGAGGAAATAGGGACCACAAGCGCGCTTGCGTCAAAAAAAGAAGATGAGATAGCGGGCTATGTCAACATCGAGCAATACTTGTTCAAGTATTTGGATATAAATGGCGGAATCCGCTACAACCACCATTGGCTGGTGGGCGACGAATGGGTACCGCAAGTTGGGTTGACCAGCCGAATAGGAGGAAGGCGGATTCAACAGACCACCATCAAGGCCACAGCCAGCAAGGGCTTCCGCAACCCGACCATCAAAGAACTCTATATGTTCAAACCAGCCAATGCCGAACTTGAGGCGGAACGCCTGTGGAGCTACGAATTTGCCCTTGCCCAAGACCTCATCGACAACAAGCTTCACTACGGCATCAATGTCTACTACATAGACGGCGACAATATGATTACCACCCAGATGACAGACGGCAAACCGCTGAACGTTAACACCGGTGAGATTGAGAATAAAGGAATAGAGTTGGAAGCCAGCTACAACATCTGCAGTTCGTGGAGCATAAACGCCAACTACAGTTACCTCGACATGAAAAATCCGGTGGTGGCAGCACCGGAACAGAAACTGTATGTGGGCGGCCGCTTCAACAAGAAGAAATGGCTGGCAAGCGCAGGCCTGCAATACATAGGCGGACTCTACACACAAGTTGGCGAGAAACCACAGCAAGAAGACTTCGTGTTGGCAAACGCCCAACTGCAATTCAGTCCGCTCGACTGGCTCGGAATCTGGATAAAAGGCGAGAACCTGTTCGACCAGAATTATGAGATTAACGCAGGCTACCCTATGCCGGGAGCCAACTTTATGGCAGGGGCCAGCATCCACTTCTAAATCGGCAAGACACGAACATATTCAAAGGTGTGTTGAAAAAGCGGTCAACACACCTTAGTTTTTTAAAAAAATTATCCGCTTTCAACAAAACAGTCCCTTGACTCAGCCGAATCCACAAGAAAAAACAAATTTGTCGAGTAAAAACCAAGAAAACTTTTTTCGTTTATCAAGTTTTATACCTATCTTTGCACATGCTACAGGAAACTTATGCATACCGGTAGCAGACAAAAACAGTAAATAAGGTAACAAAATGAGTGACGAAGTAAGCAGAAAAATACTTGAAGGTGCCCTTAAGATGTTTACCCAGAACGGTATAAAGAGCATAACAATGGACGACATAGCCATATCGCTTAGTATGTCGAAACGTACCATCTACGAAAAGTTCAAAGACAAAAACACACTCATTTTCGAATGCCTCAAATATATGGACGAGGTCACAGACACCAAGTTGGCCCAGATTAGTAGTAATTGCAGCAACACAATGATAGAGATGATGGCTACAACACAAGAAATACAGCGTCTGGTTAAAAAAGTTAGTCCTAATTTTTGGAAGGACATTAAGAACTTTGACCTACCCAACGACTACTGCCGCCAAAAAGAGTTGGAAAGACAGGTTAAAAACGAAATAAGGCTGACAAAAGGCCAAGAAGAAGGCCTCATCAGGAAAGACATTGCGGTCAACCTGCTAAGCACAAGCATTTCTGACGGGATAAGGCAGATGGCAGAAAAAGCGATCAAAGAAAACCCAGACGTGCAGATTCACAAAATAATAAACACATTTATAAAGATATTCTACCGCGGCATTGCAACGGAAAAAGGTTTACAGGTTATAGAGGAATACGAGAAAACAAATCCTGCAATATAAAAACAGAAAAAAGTTATTACAATCGATATGAAAGAAATTAGAATTGCAAAGCAAGGCGTAATCGCCCTGATTAGTTTGCTAAGTTTCGGAACCACAGAGGCACAGGAGCAAATCGCCACCCAGAGCGACACCATCCACCTCACCCTGGACCAGGCCATAAGGATAGCCTTGGACCAGAATCCGACAGTTGTTGTTGACAGTATGGAAGTGCTCCGCACCAATTATGCGAAAAAGGAGACATTAGGAAACCTTTACCCACAACTTAGTTTTACCGGTAGTTTGCAGTATGCGATTAAAAAGCAAACAATGAGTATGGCCGGCCGTAGTTTCGAGGTAGGTAGCGCATTTACCACCTCGGTTGGCTTCAACGCAGGCCTTCCCCTCATCAACGTTCCTCTTTGGAAGTCTATCAAACTGACAGAAGAGAGCATCAATGCCAAGCGGGAAACAGCACGGCAGACAAAAATCAATATGGTCAGCACCATTACCGAGGCCTACTACCAACTGTTGAACGCCAAAGACAGCTACAAGGTGCTGCAGAGCAGTTGGAACACTGCCAAAGAGAACCTGCGCATAACACGCGTACGCTTCAACAACGGCTTGTGCAGTGAGTACGACACCATCCAGGCCGACGTTCAGGTGAAGAGCATAGAACCCAGCATGATTGCCACAAAGCGCGGCATTGAGCTGGCCACCCTGAATTTGAAAATACAGATGGGGTTGCCCGACGAATATCCTATAACCATAGACGGTACACTGGCCGACTACGAGCGGACCATGTTTGACGAGATTAAGCTTAGCGACCTCGACACCACCCTGAGCGACAACCCGACGATGCGCCAATTAGACGTTACCGAACGCCTGCTTGAAAAACAGTTGGAAGTAACCAAGGCCCAATGGTACCCAACCCTGTCGCTGAGCGCCATGTACAACTGGATTTCGATGGGCGACAAACTAACCGGCAACGACTGGAACCCATACAGTACGGTCGGCCTGTCGCTGAACTTCCCGCTCTTCCAGGGTGGCAGCCGCTACTACAAGCAGAAACAGGCAGAGTTGCAATACAAAGAGATGCAGTTTACCAAGGAAGACACCAAACGGAAACTGAAACTCGGTTTGCAAAACAGTTTGAACAACCTGCGTGTGGCCATCGAAACCATCAACACTACCAAAGCGGCCGCAGAATCGGCTTGGAAAGGACTGGTCATAGCAAAGAAGCGCTACGAGGTGGGTTCTGGCACAACATTGGAACTGACCACATCGCAAAACGCACTAACCAACGCCCAACTCAACTACCTGCAGGCCATTTACGACTATATTGTGGCAAAGAACAACGTAGACGAGGTTTTGGGTAACGCATACAACCAATATATCCAATAAGCAAACAAAAAGAAACTCAAACAATATGAACACGAAAAAACTGCTGAACATAACAGCATTTGCCTCAATGTTAGTTGTGGCAAACTCATGTGGAGTTAAAAACGACAGCGGCAACAAAGCCGAAGAAACCACCAAACAGGTGAAAACCGAAGAAACAGAAAAAATAAAAGTAAGCATCGACACCGTACACGCGGAAAAAGTGGCACAATTGGAAGAGCTGACCTCTACCGTAAAGGCATTTGCCAAAAACGACATTGTGTCGCAGAACCCTGGCCGCATCATCAAAATCTACTGCGAAGTTGGCGACTACGTAAAAAAAGGCCAATTGCTGGTTAAGATGGACGAAACCAGCCTTATCAACATCAAGACCCAGATGATACAGGCTGAGGTGGACTACAAGCGCGTTAAAGCCCTGCAGGAAGCCGGAGGTGCCAGCCAGCAACAGGTTGACCAGTTGAAGATGCAGTTAGACGTATTGAAGGAGAATTACAACAATCTGCTCGAGAACGTGAACCTAACCGCACCTATTAGCGGCGTCATCACTGCCCGCAACTACGACAGCGGCGACATGTATAAGGGAGGTGCCGAAATCGTCACCATCAACCAGATGCAGCCTGTAAAGATTCTAGTGAACGTTAGCGAAGACAATTTCACAAAGATCAAGAAGGGCCAGAACGTAGACGTAACCGTAGACGCCCTTCCAGGCGAACACTTCAAGGGCAGCATCTCCATCATCTACCCTACTATGGATGCCACCACCCGCACCTTCCCTGTTGAAATCAACATCAGCAACCCAGCCAACAAGGTTCGTCCAGGTATGTTTGCCCGCACCACCTTCAATCTGGGTACAGCAAAACACGTGTTGGTGCCAGACGTAGCCATACAGAAACAGCTTGGCAGCGGCGACCACTATGTCTATACCTACAAAAACGGCAAAGTTTCGTACAGCAAGGTAGAGACAGGCCGCGTCATCGGCGACAAGATAGAGATAAAGAGCGGTGTGGAAGACGGAGCTATGGTTGTAGTAGGCGGTATGGCGAAGTTGACCGACGGACTTGAAGTCGACGTTGTAGCAAAGCAATTGAAGTAAGTCAAGTCCAATAAACGATAAAAGGAAAAAGATATGAGTATATACGAGAGTTCCGTGAAACGACCTATCCTGGTATCGCTCTGTTTCATTACAGTGGCCATATTGGGTATCGCTTCATTTTTAAAACTACCAATCGACCTGTATCCCGACATCGACACCAACACCATTATGGTGATTACCACCTATGGAGGTGCCAGCGCCGACGATATAGAGCAGAACGTAACCCGTCCGCTCGAGAACACGCTGAACTCGGTAGAGCACTTGAAGCACCTGACTTCAAAATCGCGTGAAAACATCAGTGTAATCTATATTGAGTTTGAATACGGCTACGACATCGACGTGCTGACCAACAACGTCCGAGACAAATTGGACATGGTGACGTCGGCCCTGCCCGACGAGTGTAACACGCCGTTCCTGTTCAAGTTCACCACCGACATGATTCCAATTATGATGATGAGCGTGCAGGCAACACAGAGCATGCCGGCCCTGTACAAGATACTAGACGAAAGCGTGGCAAACCCACTTGCCCGTGTCGATGGTGTAGGTACAGTGAGCATAGTAGGTGCGCCAAAACGTGAAGTACACGTATATGTAGACCCACAGAAGATCGAGGGTTACGGAATCAGCCTCGAAACCATCAGCGCCCTTATCGGAGCCGAGAACCGCAATATTTCAGGCGGTTTGTTCGATTTGGGAACAAAGACCTTCAACCTTCGTGTTGAGGGAGAATACAACGATCCGAAAGAGATGGAGAACCTGGTCATCAGTGCGAAGAACGGAGCAATTGTCCGTCTGCGCGATGTAGCCCGCATTGACGACTCGGTAGAAGAGCGCACACAAAGTGCCTACAACAACGGAAAAGAAGGAGGTATGGTCATCGTCCAGAAACAAAGTGGCGCCAACTCCGTGCAAATATCCGACAAAGTGGAGTCAATGATGCCCCGTCTGCAAAAGAACCTGCCAAGCGACGTCAAACTGGGTGTAATTGTCAACACATCAGACAACATCAAGAACACCATCCAGAGTTTGTACGACACCATCCGCGACGCACTGATATTCGTGTCGTTGGTCGTAATCATCTTCTTGGGCAAGTGGCGCGCAGCCGTCATCATTCTGCTGACCATACCGCTCTCGCTGGTAGGTTCGTTCATCTACCTGTTTGCAGTGGGCTCGTCACTAAACATCATTTCCATGTCGGCGCTTTCAATTGCCATTGGTATGGTGGTCGACGATGCCATAGTGGTGTTGGAGAATGTGATGAAGCATATAGAACGAGGGGCGCAGCCGAAGCAGGCAGCCATTCACGGTACCAACGAGGTGGCCCTTTCCGTTGTAGCCTCAACACTGACCCTGCTGGCCGTGTTTATGCCGCTGACTATGGTAACCGGACAGATGGGTGTATTGTTCCGCGAGTTGGGTTGGATGGTCAGCATCATCATGATTGTGTCTATCATCTGCGCACTGACCCTTACCCCTATGCTTTGCGCCTATTTGTTGCAAGACAAGCGTGACGAGAAAGAAAGCAAGCTATTCCAAATCATTTTCAAGCCAATCAACAAGGCACTCGACGCTCTCGACAACGGTTATGAAATAGTTTTAAGCTATGCGGTAACCCATAAGAAGATTATTGTAGCGGGCTGTTTGGGCTTCTTCATCTTCTCAATCTTCATTTCGAAATATTTGGGATCTTCGTTCCTGCCAACACTAGACAACGGCCGTGTAAAAGTAGTTCTGGAGTTGCCAAACGGTACCAGCAAGGCAACATCAAACAGCTACGGCCAGAAACTGGTTCACGACTGGATGAGGAAATACCCTGAATTGCGAGTTGCGAACTACAGCGTGGGTCAGGCTAGCACCGACAACACCTTCGCATCGCTCCAAGACAACGGAAACTACCTCCTTTCGTTTAACATGTCGTTGTACAGCATCAACGTGCGACAAGACAGTGTGGAAAAGAAGGTGCCAGGACACAAAGCCCGCGACCTGGAAACCATCTGTAACCTTATTCGTGAGGACTTGAAGCTCTACCCTGAGTTCAAGAAGACACAGGTAACGCTGGGTGGTGGTATGTCGATGGGTGGTGAAGCTAAAATCGACTTCGAGATTTACGGATATGACTTTGCCGAATCGGACAGACTGGCACAGGCATTCAAAGACTCGTTGATGAATATGACCATACTTTCTGGTAAAAAGAGCATCAACGCATGTACGGAAGCACGTATCAGCCGAAGCGAATACCAGCCTGAATACGGAGTGGAATTTGACCGCGAGAAACTGGCCCTCCACTATCTGAACGTCGGAACAGCGGCAACAGCGCTGCGTTACCGCATAAACGGAGCCACCGCCTCGTATTTCCGTGAGGACGGAGACGAATACGACATTAAAGTGATGTACGAGCCTGAAAGCCGCCGTTCGATTGAAGACATCGAGAACATCACCATTTACAATTCACTGGGGCAGGGCGTCAGGGTTAAAGAAGTAGGAAAGGTAGTCGAAAGCCAAGATCCTCCGACCATCGACCGAAAAGACCGCGAGCGTATCAACACCATCAGCGCGATTGTCAACTCTGCAGACGGAGCCGATATGGGAACCGTTGCCGCAAAAGCACAAGAAGTCATTGACAAGATGGACATTCCACAGGGCTTTGAGGTGAAGATATCGGGAAACTACGAAGACCAACAAGACGCCTTCAAGAGTTTGGGTGCATTAGCCCTTCTGATATTGGTGCTTGTGTTTGTGGTAATGGCGGGCGAATTCGAGAGCCTGACCTACCCATTCATCAACATGCTGACGTTGCTGTTTGCCTTCTCGGGTGTCATCATCGCCCTGCTTATTACAGGAAACACCCTGAACGTTATGTCAGCTATCGGAGCCATCATGCTGATTGGTATTGTGGTGAAGAACGGTATTGTGCTGGTCGACTACATCAATTTGAACCGTGAACGCGGAATGGACATTCTCGAAGCAGTTGTCCACGGAGGTAAGAGCCGTCTGCGTCCGGTAGTCATGACCACCCTCACAACTATTCTGGGTATGATTCCTATGGCAACAGGTACAGGTGAAGGCGCCGAGATGTGGCGTCCGATGGGTGTAGCCGTTATCGGAGGCCTGACCGTATCGGCCATTCTGACACTGGTCTTCGTTCCAGTCATGTACAGTGTGTTCGCATTCACCGGAGTCAAAGTTCAGAAGCGGAAACAGGCAAAACGCCAGTCGGCAGCATCGAAAGATGTGAAAATCACGTCTGAGAATGCTCACCAAATTGAAAACTATTAAAAAAGAAGCGTCATGAAATCGATACTGATAACTTTCGACCAAGCACACTACGAAGACATAGTGGCAACACTCGACAGACTTGAATGCAACGGGTTCACCTACCTTGAGCACGTGATGGGCCAGGGCAGCAATGGAGGCGAGCCCCATTTCGGGAGCCACGCATGGCCATCAATGAACTCTGCCATTATTACTATAGTAGAAGACGTGATGGTCGACGAAGTTCTCGGCGAGTTGAAAAAAATAGATCTTTACCGCCCACAACTGGGGTTGCGAGCATTCGTCTGGAACATAGAGAAAGGTATTTAAAACGACTGGCGGAACATTAACCGCCTCTACTGCTAAAAAAGGATGTGCCATTCGGCACATCCTTTTTTTTCTTTAGCAACCAGGCAGAGGAAATACAACAGACACTTCACCCAAAACATCTCCTTGGCGAAGAAAGTTCAGCCGGTCCCCTGTGTAGCGTCTTCCAGACGCCTATGGATGTTTGTGTATCCGGGTGCGTCTCCGTCCCCCGGACTTCGACACACCCGGTTATTAAGGTATCGTCTTCCAGACGAAGACAAACTCACCGTCTGGAAGACGGTATTTCCATAACCATGTATGGAGAAATGGCGCAAACAATTCTCCATGTGCGGGAATACGCAGAGACAATATAACTAAACCAATCTACCACTCCCCAACCTGATTCAAAAAATCTATGATATTGAGATGAACTATTCCGTTTCTACTCATGTCAACAGAATCTGCACTTATCACATATTTCGGATAATTGTTTCGTATAGATTCAAGATTACCAAATTCCCTGTCAGCATCAGACTCCGTAATCAGATACGCAACTTGTATATATATAGTTTTGTCCATTTTTGTACAGACAAAATCTATTTCAACATCATTTTTTTTGCCCACGTAAACATTCCAACCTCTAGCAACCAACTCCATATAAACCAAATTTTCACAGACATGACCGATATCCGGCTTGTCGGTTCTGCTTAGTATTGTACGAAATCCCAAATCTACACAATAATACTTCTCTGACGTTTCAAGAATTTTCTTACCAGTAATATTATAACGAGGGACTGAATATAGAGCGAATGACTTAGTAATAGACTCAATATAAAACAAAATTGTTTCGACGCTCGTTTTTACGCCTTCACTTTTCAGTTTCTTCACTATGGAATTGGCAGAAAACGTATTTCCTATATTATCTACGAAAAACTCGAGCAATTTCCTCAACAACACGATATTCTTTATTCCATTTCTCTCAATCACATCCTTAAAAACAACGGTCTCATACAAATCTGAAAGATACACTTTTACAGCTTCTTCCTCTTGGAAAACAAATCTTTGAGGGAATCCTCCATATTTTAAGAATTCAGAAAACAATTTTTCATCAGACATTGAGACACCTTCGTTTTTGTAGTATTGCCTTGCTTCTACAAATGAAAACGGAAAGATATTGAATGAGACATATCTTCCTCGAAGATTAGTGACCAACTCTCCAGATAGCAATCGTGAATTCGAGCCCGTCACGTATATGTCGCAACTGAAATCTACTCTGAACGAATTGATTGCCTCCTCCCAATTCTTTACTTCCTGTATTTCGTCAAACAAAAGATACACTTTCCCATCACATTTCGTCTGCCACTGACATACATAATCGTACAAGCTATCTGCGTCTTTTATGTGGTCAAATCGTTTTGATTCATAATTCACATTCAATATCCGATTTTCAGACACTCCTCGCTCTAACAAAATATCCTTAATTTGTGTCAGCAACGTACTTTTTCCACAACGACGAACCCCCATAAAGACTTTAACCAAGTCCTTATCTATAAAGGGCAAAATCTGCTTTATGTAACTATCTCTACGTACCATAGTTTTTATTTTGGCCATAAAAATACAAAATTCTTTCGGCCTTCAGACGTATAAAATCAAGAAAATCATATTTCTTTCGGCCTTTATACGTACAAAATTAAAAAAATATCATTTCTTTCGGTTCTTAGACATATAAAAATAAAATTCAAAAAGGGTAAATATTTTGTATGAGCTATGATTTTTCAATGAGCTACAAGGTGTTGTTATGACACCATATTTCAGACGGAAATTCTGCATGTCCCCTGTGTAGCGTCTTCCAGACGCCTATGGATGTTTGTGTATCCGGGTGCGTCTCCGTCCTCCGGACTTCGACACACCCGGTTATTAAGGTATCGTCTTCCAGACGAAGACAAACTCACCGTCTGAAAGACGGTATTTCCATAACCATGTATGGAGAAATGACGCAAACAATTCTCCATGTGCGGGGATACGCAGAGACAAAGTGCGTCTGGAAGACGCTACGAGTTTGGCGGTGGCAAGAGACTGTAGATAGGTCAAAAACGCATTATTAGAAGCAGAACGGCATCACACAACCTAACTTGATTATTAGATTTATTTGTCCATATCTTCAACAAAAACAATAAGATAAATAAATTATAAAAGATTTGGAAAAATAAACAGCAGACAAAAAAGAGCGATTGTGGAAAAAAATTGCAAAATCTGTCTACAAACAGAAAAAAATTACTAACTTTGCTTCTGTAATTATGTAAATGTTTTTATTTGTTTTGTGCCTATTCACAAAAAAAACGAAAAACTCAGCATTAGATTACCTGTTATTAAAAATTTATCTAACTAAAGTTATACAAACATTTTTAATTTTATCATTATGTATTCAAAATTTCTAAAAACCTTTTTGTTTATTTCTACAAGTACTTTAATGGTATTCACGTCATGTTCTGATGAAAAAGACACGAATGAAGAAGTATTGGATCCTTCAACAATCTTAGAAACAACCTTAAGTGAGGAAGCATTCAACAATCTCGCAAAACAGATTAAAACAGATCCAACTGTCATTAATTACACTATTATCGACCCAAACAATTCTGATTCTATCCAAACGACTAACGGATTAAAGAGATCTGAAAGTAGAGACAAAGTTAATCCTTACGATGAGCTAGTAAATATTAAACCTAATAAATACTATCTACATGGTATATATGGTAAATACTCTTCAAGCGTACAACACGCTAAATTATCAGACAGTCGTTTATCAATTAGAATCATCGACGTTGACCTAAATAGAAACGCAGGCGGCGACTATGTTTATCTCTACACTAATTGGGAGCAAGATGGTTGGGGTTCTGACACTTGGACATCAATAGAATATGCAATCACAGGTTTAGTAGCATCTTCTAATAAGAGTTACATCAATAGTGTTTGTTCTGATTATGTAAGATTGAATAGTACATACGGAACTGAATGGCTAGATTGTAACCATAAGACAAAGAAAGGCGGTCCTATTTATCTAGGTATTCGCAGAAAGAAGGATTATGGAGGCAACCCAATCAAAGGTATAATGGTAGTTGCATATAATTCGCCTAAAAATGACTATGTTGCTGGTGGATATTATAAAGAAACTAATGTTGGAGACTTGAACGCAGGATGCGGCAAGAAATCTGATTACATTTACATCTTCACTAAGAAATAACACTTTAACCAGTCCTAAAAACCCGTTTTACAGTTAATTTGATAATAGGACAAAGTTAACAACTTCTATCACACCGTTGTTGGGCAAGCCCAACAACGGTGTGATTTTTTTAACGTAAACAGAACCATGCCAAGTAACAGCAAGTTTTTGCTTCTTACTCAATAATGTCAGCAATAAGTTCATCCCTGTACATTCCCTTCAAGGATGCTTTATAACAAAGAGCGGAGTATATTCTCCAGAATTCCGGGCCATGAACTCTTTCCAAACGCCTATTAGCGGATTTGCGCTTCTCTGTTTCATGAACATGGTGTGCATACTCATGAATCGCTATTTCCTCCAGAGGTGCGGCACAAGTCCATCGGGAGTAAATTCTTATTCTCCTCTTATCTACGATATAAACACCCATCCTTGTCTTCGGCTTCTTATCTATCACGAGCAATTCAAAACTTTTCTTACAGGGATAGATTTTTTGCAGGAACTCTTTAAGACGCTCAGCCTGCACAACATTATTCATTGCCATATCTACAAATGTTTAATTCAACCACATTGTTCAAAATCATCCCGATATTTCTCTATTACACGAATGATTCTGTTCAGTTCGTTAACAACATCTTCTTTTTCAAGTAAAGAAAAGATGTTCACATCCAGCAGATCATATAAAGTGAACTCCAAAGGAAGTCCGTCTTCTGGAACCAAAAAGAATTCTATATCTTCTTCCATTGTCTTTAATTATTTTGTTTTACACTGTACAAAATAAGGGAAGGCCTCTGCCAACAAGTGGCAGAGGTCTCATAAAAGGCTCCATAATTCGTTCTTTTTCTACTAAGCGCTATTTTTATTAAGAACCAAACAAGGATGCCTGTTTTTCTGCTAAAGGGCCGAAGACATAGGGCACAGTATTGTCCCTCCCTTTTTGTTTTTTGACAAATAGGCGCTATATTAGCACTTAAACTAATTGAATTATTAAGACGAGCCAAGCTACACATTATGCACATAACAAAGAAAATAGCGCTACTAACAGGACTACTGCTACCAGTGGTGGCAGCAGCTGCACCATTCAACCCTGCCCCATTCGCCATCGACAACAAGGGCGACAAGGTTAACATACAGCATTTGGGTGACGAACATTTCAGTTACTACCAAACAACCGACGGACGGCTGATTGACAAAGACAGCACCGGCTGCTATTATTATTTGGGAGAAGATGGTCGGCTTAGCGGAGTAAAGGTACGAGAACAACAAACGGCCGACGAGTCCGAATTCCTGCAAAATACAGACAACGGGAAAGTGATGCAATCGTACAGCAAACTTCATCCGCTAAAACACATACGTCCCGACAACGAGCCCTACGAGCCAAAGGCTTGGGCAAAAGGCGCTGCAGGCACCTCTGTCTTAAAGAACCTGCCCAAAGGCCAGCACTGCAAGGGGACCAACCTCCGCTTTCCGGTGTTGTTGGTAGCAGGCACAGGAACTGAGAACTGCGACACCAATAAACTTAGCGACCAATTGAACCAAAAAGGGTACAACCAGAACAAACACTACGGTTCGGTCAGAGACTACTTCATATCGGTATCGGACGGCATTTTCGCTCCCACTTTCGATATCTACACAGTCAGAATCAACAACCAACTCAGTTCTTATACAGAGAAAGTAGGGCAATTGCTAAAAGAGGCCATTGAACAGTTAAATATCAACTATCCTGACTTCGACGGCAACCTATATGACGCCGACAACGACGGAGAAATTGACGCCCTAGCGGTTCTTTATGCGGGAACGGAGAACCAGGCCAACGGCCTAGGAGGTTTCCACTACGAACTAAAATGGTACAGCCAGGGCAGGCAGCCTATCGGAGGGAAAAAGGCAAACAACTTCCTCATCCTCTCTCAAATGAAGACCTCGACCGAACTGCTTCCCATCTGCAGTTTTATACACGAGTTCAGTCATTGTATGGGATTAAAAGACCATTACTCAGTTAAGAACAAGCCCGAGACCTTTACCACTCAATACCCTGGTGCACACGCCTGGGACGTGATGTCGACCGGTATGTACAACAACGGGGGCGGTTGTCCGCCAGGCTACAGCGCTTTCGAGAAAGAATTTATGGGTTGGATTAAACCCGTGACGCTGACAGAAAGCGATGGGACTACAATGCTCCCTCCGCTCAACGAAACGGGCCAGGCTTACAAACTGACCGTTAGCAATGACGAGTACTTTTTGTTAGAGAACCGCCAACTTACGGGGTGGGACGCCAGTCTGCCGAGTCATGGAATGCTCATCTGGCACATTGACTACAACGAATGGGAATGGACTCAAGACATCATGAACGATGAGGAAGACCACCAGCGGGTCGACATTGTGGAAGCCGGTAACCTTGCCGTGACCAGCTACTACGACGGATTTGAGAAAAAACATCTGATAGACGATCCCTACCCGGGTTCGCAAAACGTAACTTTCTTCGACCGTTTCCAATCGTGGAATGGTGACGACTTGGGTATCGTTTTGTACAAAATTGCAGAAATAGACGAAAACATCTATTTCACTACGAAGAAAGGCGTTGAAATAAACACCCATATAACAAACGCCACTCTAACAAAAACCGGAAACGGCAAGGAAAGCCAACAAGTTGAGGAGGGGAAAGCCATCGAAGAATTTGGTTACGAATGGACGGAAGCCAGGGATGCCGACATAACAGGTCTGCCCAACGGAATTAACGTAATTAAAGACACCATAAACAAAACCATCAGAATAAGCGGGGCACCTACCGAAACTGGCATTTTCAACTTTAAAGTATACACCATAGGCGCCAGCACCAACGCAACAAGCGAAGGTACGATAACGGTTACTCCGCGCGTCGACACCCTGAAATTCGACTATCAAATCGAGCTACCATTGTCGGACAATTACGCACCCTTCTTGCTGGACATTACAAATGTTTTCGACTCGCTTGGCATAAAAGTTAGTCCCGACAAACTTTACTATACAGAGTATCCGCTACTGGAAGAATTTGCCATTGACCCGATTGGAAATAAAATAAGTGAGAAAACGGCAAACGACCCCGGGCAATGGTTTGATAAGGACGGCAGCGTTTGTGAATACTACTTCGGTTCTGTGTATGCCGAATATGATTTGGCAGAGAAGCTGGCAAAAATCGGCCACTATCCAGACAGAGTGGGAGCAAACGAGCAATTCGACATCACCCAAGCCTTCGCAATAAAGAACAAGATGGCCATTCTCAGCTACCACATCAAGACAATCGACACGACCAATGCTTCCGCTCCGGTGCTCACACAAGCCGCACAAGTAAGCCTGAATGGGAACTGGTTAGACATAAAGTCACTGGCTGACGGGCAAAAAACGCTTAGCATTATTAACGCGGCCGGTCAGACGATATATAGAGACACGTTCTACGAGACAGAGAAAACGTTGGTTTTCGATAAGACAGAACACATTATAGTTGTCGTAGTTGAAGGCGAGAAGCAAAAAAGGCTCACTTTCAAAGGTGCTATTAAATAAGGTCTAAACAGCCGAGACTTTGACAAACGGACAGATAACTTCCAATGCAAACAGAGTCTTGGTTCCAACTGATACAAGGCACTGCAGAGAAAAAAGCGACAGTAGCCTAATACTGCGACAAGCGAAACTGACGGGAATTTTGTATTTTTGTGGAAACGGACGGAAAACATACAGCGAAACCATCGCTGCGAAACAACGATTCCGACGTATAATTCCAAAGCGAACAGCATGCTGAAAAAAGAAGACATGATAGAAATAGGCCGGCTGACCAAGGTTCATGGTCTGAAAGGCGAACTCAACTTTGTTTTTACCAACGACGTTTGGGACGAGGTCGAAGCCGACTACCTGATAGTGGAGACTGATGGGCTGCTGGTACCCTTCTTTCTTGAGGAATACCGTTTCAAAAATGACGAAGAGGCGTTTGTGAAGTTCAAACGGATTGACAACGACAGACAGGCCTGCGAGCTGACAGGATGCGCCGTCTACATAGAACGCAGACAGCTACCAGCCAACTACCTGGAGAAGAAAGCAGCCGAAGGAGATATAAGCATCGACCTCTATATCGGCTACACCATACAGGCCGATGGTGCGACTATTGGTGTGATTGACGATGTGGACGACAGCACGGCCAACGTGTTGTTCAGTGTGGCCACTCCAACCGGGGGTAACCTCATCATTCCTGCCAGCGACGACTATATTGTTGAAATAAACGACGAACAAAAACTGATGGTGATGCACCTTCCTGAAGGTTTGCTCGACCTCGACTAAACAAAAACGCGAAATGAAACTCGAATTAGAAAAAGACTTTCTTGAAATGATCAAGAAGCTTGGATTGGGCGAATACAACCAAACCCTCATCAACAAAGCCATGGATTATGCCCAAGCTGCCATTGATGACCCCGAAGAGAACCTCGACGCTGTGGCTACCGTCATGCTCGACTACTTGAACGGGGCTGCCGAAATGTTGAAAATGCTGAAGAAAAAATAAGCACATGACTATTGAAGAAGCCATAAAGAACCGGCACGCCGTCAGAGCCTACAAAGACGCACCCATTGCGCAAGACATTGTAGAAAGACTGAGGGAAGAGGTAACCGCCTGTAATAACGAGAGCGGACTCCACCTGCAACTGGTCACCAACGACAAGGAGGCCTTTAACTGCCTTATGGCACGCTATGGTAACTTCAAAAACGTAGCCAACTACTTCGTATTGGTCGGACACAAGAACGACCCGCAGTTAGACCGAAAGTGCGGCTACTACGGCGAACGCCTTGTACTGCTTGCACAACAACTGGGCTTGAACACCTGCTGGGTGACTACATCCTTCAAGAAAAACAACGAACGCATGCAGTTGACCGACGGAGAAAAACTGGTGTGCGTCATTGCCGTCGGTTATGGCGAGACGCAGGGGAAAGGCCATAAAACCAAATCAATATCAGACGTTTGTGCTATGGAGCACCTTTCCGACACTTTCCGGAAAGGTATTGAATATGCCTTGCTGGCCCCAAGTTCGTTCAACCAGCAACGCTACAAAATAGAGATAGTTGACGGGAAAGGCACAGTCACTCCCAAATGGGGTCTCTATACGAAGATAGACGCCGGTATTGCCCAATACCATTTCGACCAGGCCTTTGTCTAGCGAAAAGCCTGTTCTTCCGCAGAAAAGTCTATATGAGGGAAACGTTTCCCCAGTTCCGCCATTTTTTGACGTGTACGCTCACAAAACAGTTTATAACCAAAACTATCAGGATTCATAGGCCGGTGATTGGCAGCAGCCACCACCTGACCGACCTCTTTCATAGCAGCAATGACATCGTCAGAGAAATAAGCGCCACAAAACTTCTCGAAAAGGTAGTCGACCGCCTGTTTCGACGGATGTAGCAGATCGTCGGCATAAAACCGGTAGTCGCGCAAATCGTCCATCAGCAGTTCATACGACGGGAAGTAAGACACATTCTCTGGCAATAACTGGCACAACTGGTCGACAGCAAGCAACAAGGTCGCCTTGCTGAGCTGGTTGCCATGTGCGCCATCCTTCCAATGACGGATAGGGCTGACAGTAAGCACAATATGGATATCGGGGTTACGTTCCACCAATTCTTGGAAAACCGGCAGGCACTCCCCTACCACCTCCTCGGGCGAAAGACGCTGCCTTTTGAACCGGTCGGCAGGTACTTTATGGCAGTTGGCCACCACCGTATCCGTTTCTTTCAAGAGATAAACCCACGCCGTACCGAAAGTCAGGAACAGGCACGAGGTTTGCTCCAAAGCCCGTTTTGCCGACAACAGTGCGGAATTGGCCTTATTGAGAAGTTCGTCTTTGGAAAGGGATGAAAAACAGCTGTGTAGGAAGAAACTATTCCAAACGCCATCCTGTAAAAAAACGTCACTTTCCGCCAACAGTCTTCCACTGAGCAGGGAACGGAGCAACAGGCAAACCGAAGCCGGATTGTAGAGGACGCCCGTAGGGTTCACCACGAGCGGGAATTTAAAGGCAGAAAGCCGGTCGGCCATATTAGAAGAGAAACAGGAGCCGACAAAAAAAAGGCGGTCGGCATACGAAATGCCAAAATCCGCCTTTTGTACCTTTATTTCAGTACGGAAATCCATTTACTTTCCGTTAATGACATCCATCAATTCATCCATATTAGGGCTGAGGATAATCTCAGTACGTCTGTTTTTCTGACGTGCAGCCGCTGTTTTGGAATCGTCAACAGGGACGAACTCGGCACGTCCAGAAGCCGAAATACGGGCAGGATTAATCTTATCGTTTTTCAAAAGAGATCGCACGATAGCGGTAGCACGCTTGGTCGAAAGGTCCCAGTTGTCGAGAATGTAACCATTGCCACGATAAGCGAGGTCATCGGTATGTCCTTCAATCACCACCTGTATATCTTTATTGTCAGCCAGGAAGGCAGCCACTTTAGTCAGCGCAGAATCGGCCTTAGGGGTCACATCCCAGTGTCCGGAAGTGAACAGCAGGCTTTCATCCATCGAGACGTAGACCTTACCATTCTTGTATTCAACAGCCATACCTTTGCCGACATACCCCTTCAGAGCATCGGCCACGCGTTGCCGGAGCTTCTGCATCGACTGGTTTTGTTTCTCAATAACGGCATTCAACTCACCCACCTTCTTTTCTTTTTCGCGAACCAGCTGTTCGGCCTTCTGCAGGGTATCTTCCCTAGCCTGCAGTTTGTCTTGAATCTTCTGCAGATCGCCCAACAGCGCTTTCACCTGGGAATCGTTACTCGAGCCCTGCAGTTTGGCATAAAGGTCAGCGTTGTCGTTACGCAGCTGTTCGTTGGCCAATTGCAGTTGGTGCATACGCAAGCTTTGGCTGGCCGTATCTTTCGCCATCTCAGCCAATTTATTCTTCAAGCTGGCATTAATGCTGTTCAAATTCTCTTGCGAAGAGTTTGCGACCTTTTGGCAGTCTCTGTTAAGCGCTTCCAAGCTGTCGCCTCTGAAGACAGCCGCCGAATATTTTTTCTGGGAAACGCAAGAAGCGTTGAGCATCACAGCCGCAACAGCAAAAAAGAGCACATTCTTTTTCATATTCAATACATTCTAAATCTAAAGTCAAAGTTAGCTAAATATATTGAGGAAAAAAAGGGGGAACTGAAACATCCATTCGTTTCAATTCCCCCGATATTAGCTATATTACAAGTCGGAATTACTTCCAACCGATAAGTTCAGTTTCCTTTTTGCGTACAGTTTCCACCTTTACATAAAGTTTGTCTTCGCAAAACAGCCAGCCCAAGCCCATATTCAATTCGGCATCTTTCAAGCCAGTTGATTTCTTCAATTCAGCGACAGTAAGAGTCTTTCCGTCCTTCAAAGCCTCATAGATAGGGCCAGCAAATGATCCAATTTCTTCTCTATTCATGTTATTTAAGTTTTAGATGTTTTGTAGTACAAATTTAAAATTTTTTAATAAAATTTCACATCAAAAAACCAATAAATATGCAATAAAAAGTTAAAAATCGGACAAATCGTCAATTTTTGAGGCTTTATAGCTTTGAGATTCACGCAAATCGTCGTAAGCACGCTTCATTTTCTTAGCAATTTTCTGTGCATTCATCTCGTCACGTTCAAAAACAGTCTGGTCCACCTGGTAGCGGTACTTGGTAATGCCATAGGTATTTATGGCATCGGCCTGTTCCTGGGTAACATCGTAATAAACAGTATTACCAAAATAGTAAACCCAGCCATACAACCGGTCGTATTCCCGGAAGGTACGTGTGCTACCATCGTAGGCGGTACCCTGTGCAGTTGTCAGGACCATAGGTTCGCCATTGACCTTTAGAATCAGCTTCGAACCTGGCTGAATCTGCATGTTCATCTTGCTGTAGTTGTAGAGGACCAGAGCGTTCTGGATTTGACCGGGGGCATCGCTGAAGGTACCAACCGACCAGCCCAACGAGGTATAGTCGCTAAGCCAGCTCGAACCTCTAATTTCAACAACCAGGCGCTGGTCTCCTATAAAAGTGGCAGGAGCCTCTTCTGCAAAAGCGGCAAACAATGCACCCGCCGACAACATTATCGATAAAAAAATCTTCTTCATATGCGATTGTTTAATTGTTATACAGCCAAGCGAAAACAAAAAACATACCAAACAGCGCCGACAGGCAGGGAAACGACGCAACAATCTTTTTCTACCTCTAAATCAGGCTGTAGCGTACGAATTGGGCAAAACGATTGTCGGGGAAGGCGAAATAACTATTTTTTAGGAAAATGGGGCTCAATAACCGCATATTTTAGTAAATTTGCAAAATGGGGGCTAGATTATATGTTGTGGTTATGACACGCTTCCACCCAAAAGGCGCTAAACGATGCGCTTACGAAGGTATGGCAAACTCATTGTAGTAACGTTTGCCGTCACGAAAACATCCCTTACAGAATCAAACAGGAAAGATTCAATGAAAAGCAGGATTATAAAGTTAGCACTGTTCGCCTTCGCTTTCGGCATGTTCCAATGGACTGCCAATGCGACAGAGGCAGAAAAGACAATAAACGGGAAAAAGTACCAGGAACACCTCGTCAAAAAAGGCGAGACGCTGTTCGGCATCTGCAAAAAATACAACACCTCGGTAGCCGAAATGGAGAGGGTAAACCCTTCTTTGAAGAACGGATTGAAGAGTGAGGTAAAAATTCTGGTTCCTGCCACCGGGCAGCCCGTCACAGCCAAGAACGAGTCTGCGAAGCCTATAGCAAGCAACGCCTCCACCAGTGTGGGCACAGACAAAGAGCTAGTGGAGCACCTGGTGAAACCTGGTGAAACGCTAACGTCTATTGCCAGAAAATACAACACCAGCATAAGCGACCTTAGCACCCGCAACGAAAAACTGGTAAAGAACGGACTTAAAAGCGGCACTACCCTAAAGGTATTAAAGAACAGTTCCCTAAAAACCTCCGTACCTGCCACCACAAAAGCTAAAACCGAAACAGCCAGTGCTGCGACGCAAAAAACGGCAAGCCATACGGAAAAGCCGGGCAGCCAGGCGGCTAACGGCTACTCAAAATACAAGGTAAAGAAAGGCGAGACGCTGTACGCCATCTGCAAGCGTCAGGGCTGCACGGTCAGCGAAGCCGAGGAATTGAATCCGAAACTCAAAAAACGCGCCATCATCGAGGGCGAAGTGCTTACATTGCCTGCACCACACAGCAACGCATCTCAGAAAAAGAAGAACGACAAGAGCGGACTTACGGTCCACGAGGTTAAAAAGGGGGAGACGCTTTACGGCATAGCCAACACCTACAACGTCAGCGCCAACGACATCGAGCGTTTGAACCCTGGTGTTAAAAACTCAGGTATAAAGGCCGGCAAGGCTCTTATTATGCCACCGACCAGCAAATATCTGGCCGACAAGAACTCGACCCCCGACTTCCGCATACACAAAGTGGGGAAAGACGAGACCGTCTTCAGCATCAGCAAGAAGTTCAACATCAACCCTAACGATGTTACCGCCAACAACGATGTCAGGAAGGGGTTAAAAGTAGGTCAGTTGCTTGCCATTCCACCAAGCGCCAAAGAAAAGGAAAAGACGGGGGTTGCAAGCGTCTTCCGCCACAACGCCCCTGCAAGCGAGCCCAAGCACAGCAACATAGCGCATACGGTACTGAAAGGCGAAACCATGTTCAGCCTTTGCAAAACCTACAAAATATCGGAGTATGAGCTGACTTCTGTCAACCCCGAGTTGAAAGCCGATGGTCTGCAAGCAGGCAAAATCATCTTCATTCCACGCACACCCGACCGTAAGTATTCGTGGAACAGCAGTTATTTCGTCAGCACGCAAGGCAACAACAAGGTGCATGTGGCCGTTTTACTCCCCTTCAACACAGAAGACGGACAAATCGACAACAATACCGACAAGTTCCTCGAATTCTACCAAGGCATCTTGTTAGCGGCAAAAACGCTGAAAGAACAGAATGTGTGGGTTTATCTGCACGTCTACAATTCAGGGAAAACCGAAGCGGACATCAACGCCTTGTTAGAAAAGGAAGAGATGAAGAATATGGACATAATGATAGGTCCGGCCTACAAGGCACAATTCGCGCCAATGGGAAAATTCGCACTCGAGAACAACGTAAAAATGATTGTTCCATTCTCGTCGCGCACCGAAGAGATGAAAACCAATCCGAACATCTTCCTCGTCAATGCGCCAAAATCGAAAATGGCCCAAGAGAACGCCCAATCGTTTGCCGAGTTGTTCAAAGGCAAGAATGTAGTGGTGGCGAAATTCAAAGGCGAGAAGCAGAACGACAAACAAGAGGTGGCAGACTCGATAGCAGCAAAGCTGCGGAGCCTTGGCACACCGGTTAAAGAGATAGAGTTCACGAATGCCGAGGCATTGAAAGAGTCGCTGAAAGAGAAGGAAGAGAACCTTGTGCTGACCACCAGCACCGACCAAGTGGCCCTGACCCAACTCATACCAAGCGTCAATTCTATGCTCGTGCAGAAATACGATGTGAAGATTTTTGGCTACAACGAGTGGACCAAATACCAAACCATCGCCAAAGACCTGTTTGTAGCAGAGACCTATATCGGTTCGGCCTACGACATCAATTTCGAAGACAGCGCCAGCAAAGAATTTATCGGCAACTTCAGGAAATACTACGGTCAGGAGCCGGGGAACACGCAACCAATGTATGGCGCCCTCGGTTACGACATCATGCTCTACTTCGGTAAAGCGGTAGCACTGTTCGGTAAGAACTTCGAGCACGGCCTCAGCCAACTTTCAAAGGAAAATTTACACACCATCCAAAGCGACTTCAAATTCAAGAGGTACAGCGAAGAAGGCGGTTTCTATAACAGCGATGTTACCATTTCGAGGAATAACGGGACCGACGGACATGTGCTTTTGAACAAACAATTGGAATAAAGATGTTAAAAAGAATCACAATCTGCCTAATTGCCTTTTTAGGCTGGTCGAGCACCGCCTACAGCCAGGTCAGGAGCCGGTTTGAAGAAGAGATAAGCGTAGGCGTGCAGGGCGGTATGGCCCTGTCGCAAGTCCGTTTCATGCACAACGACATAACATACGCCAACAACTTGGGCGACCTTGGCTACCGGAAAGGTGCCGATGTTGGCGTTGCGGTCCGCTTTATCGCACAAAAGCACTTCGGCCTGCAACTAGAGGCAAGCTACATACAGGGAGGCTGGTACGAGCGGTGGAACGACTATACCGTAGTCAACGAGCAACAGTTCATTGGAGGCACCATTGAACGCGAGATTGACTATTTAAGCATTCCGCTGTTGGCACACATCTATTTCGGCAACACCCACCGGCTATTTTTCAACTTCGGTCCGAAAATGGGATTGCTGATGAAGACAGGCGAGACCAAGACCAACCTGACAGCCGGGCAACAGCAAGCCATTTTAACGAACAACTGGAACGACCCTCGTTTAAACGAAGATATAGAAGAAAACAATGTGGATTTCGGGCTATGCGTAGGAGCCGGATACGAATTCCGTCTAAGCAAACTGTCTATTCTGGCGGAAGCCCGGTGGAACTACGGATTAAAAGACGTATTCGAGCACGACCGCAGCGCGGTGTTCCAGCGTTCGAACAACCAGATGTTCACCTTTACATTGGGCGTAATGATGCCAGTTTTGAAATTCCACAGCAACTAATAAAAGAAAGAAATGGAGCAAGAGATACAAGAAACATATTCCGACTTCCACACCGACTATAATACGAGCAAAGAGCCAATCGAGCTAAGGGGCTATGGAAGGAACATACAGAAAATGGTTGACCACTGCCTGAGTATAGAAGACCGTGCAGAACGCACACGTTGCGCCTATTCCATCATTAAGACAATGGAACGCATACGTCCGATGGGCTACAGCCAAAACACACTGTGGGACCACATCTACTTCATATCGGGCTACCGCCTCGACATTGACTACCCCAACGGCTACGTTCCACAAAAATTGGGTGGTTTGACCGATGCAACCGACACCATACCCTACCCTAAAAGCAGGTTCCGCTTCCGCCACTATGGCAACAACATACAGCTGGCCATACAGAAGGCTATGGAAACGGAAGAGGAAGAAAGCCGCAAGAAACTGACGCTGATGATAGCCAACCAGATGAAGCGCTGCTACATTCTCTATAACAAAGACACGGTTACCGACAACAAGATTTTCGACGATCTGCGGGAGATGAGCCAAGGCAAACTCGACATTAAGAACGGTGAGTTCAAACTGGTAGACGCACAGACTGTTTTGGCAGCACCCGTCGCCACTCCACCAACCAAGTCGAAGAAAAAGAAGAAAAAGAAATAAAACGAAGACTGGGAAAAGACAAGAAGGGGGCTCGCCAACAGCTGGCGATCCCCCTTCCCTTTTGCATTGGCCACTTACGCTTGCAGATAAGCCTGGCCTTTCTGTCTTTACGGTTTTAACCCGACAACGAATAGTTTAGTGGTAAGGTTTTGTCTTGGTTATTCCTGTTTGCAGGAATAAGATCTTTATTCTTAAAAAGAGAACAATACATCAGCAGGAAAAGTCATGTCTTCCGAAAACAGCAACATCAGATAGCCCAAAGCGGCACATTATCGAAATGTGCTTGTTGAATGTAGGGTAACATACACTTTTCTACACATATTAAGACAAAAAATTACACTTTTCCACACATATACTAATTAAAAATCACACTTTTCTACACATATACTAATTAAAAATCACACTTTTCTACACATACAAACAATAGATTTCACATTTTTCTACACATATTTCAGAAAGAAAAGAGGCGGGAAGACAATAAAACAAGCAAAAGATCACCAAACGGGAAAATGCCCTAATAATAAGCAAAACAGCTTTAAACACAGTAAGTCTGGACCACACAAAAACGCAGAACTGGAGAAAAAGATTAAAATTGGACCATTTATCAGACACAACAATCTAATGGGAAGACAAAAAAAGTTATTTTTATGAATACAACTTTAGAAATTGGGTTATATTTGCATATATACCATAAACACATTAGGAAAATTATGAAAAAAACAACACTTCCACTCCTTATCGGTTCGGTTATCTGCTTTAACAGTTGGGCTGCCGACTGGAAATCAATCGGCATCACATCGAAAGTGACGAACGTCCAACCTATGACAGGTTTGGTTTTATGGCCAGAGGAGGCCAGTAATCAATACAAGACTTACGGCAAAAGCCACGCCTTGGAATTTTCGTATGTGGCGCCTTGCAAGGTGGTGAAAGGTTGCAATGCCGACAGTACGATAGAATACGACTGGAGTTACCTCGACAACATACTCGACGACGTCAAGAAACGTAACCACCAGGCTGTAATCCGCTTCTTCTACGAATATCCGGGCGTACCGATGGTTGACGACAATCCAGGTACAACCGGAGTGCCGGCATACATCAAAGCACTGTCTGACTACGAAGAGAGTTTCAAAGATGTAGCAGGCGACGGCTTGACCTACTATGCGAATTGGGAGCATAAGGAACTTAAACGTTTCACCAAACTTTTCTACACCGATTTTGCAAAAAGGTATGAAAACGACCCCCGTATCGCCTTTGTGGAGGTTGGCTTCGGACACTGGTCGGAATACCATATTTACGACGAGAACGGCGTAAATATCGGGGACAAAGGAAACTTTCCTGAGAAGTCTTACCAAAAAGATTTCTTCAAACACCTTTCGGAAGTGATGACAAAAATTCCATGGGCCATCAGCATTGACGCAGCAGACGACGAATACTCCGACTTTGCAAAAGACAAAGACCTGCGTAAATTGAAGTTCGGCCTGTTCGACGACTCGTTTATGCACGAAGGGCATGAACTTAAGTCTAAAGACGGCTACAACGAGCAATGCTGGGACACAATGGGGGAGAACCGCTGGAAAACTGGCGTTTGCGGGGGTGAAATAAGCTATTATGAAGATGACGACCAGAAGAACTTCACCAACACAAAAGGCATGTACGGACACACCTGGGAAGAGCAGTCGGCAAAATACCACATCACATTTATGATAGCGAACGACAACCCTTCGATGAACAAGTATAAAAATGCCGAACGGTTCAAGGAATGCAGTATGGCGACCGGTTACCATTTCGTTGTCACCAAATGCGTAACAGACGGACTGCAAACAAAAATAACGGTAACGAATACGGGTGTGGCACCACTCTACCGCGACGCCTATTTCGCAATCGGTTCCATACGCTCGTCAGAAACATTGCGCGGACTGTTGCCAGGAGAATCGATTGAAGTCACCATCGATGCCGCACTGGAATGCGACAACAAAGGCCAGGCCGTAAACAATCCGGTGATAGCCAGCGACTATATTCTCGACACCCAGACCATCGAATACGACTGCGACTTAACATCGACAGGCACAAGCCTTGTAGAACAACAGCCTGCAACCGACAACGCACCAAAGTACAACACCCTAGGCGTTAAGGTTTCAGACGACTACCGGGGCATAGTGGTTTCGAAAGGAAAGAAAACGTATAACAAAAAATAGATTAGGCGTGGGAATCTGACATTCCCACACAGCCGGGAAACACCTACTAAAGAAAACAGCCTCCCTCTTTGCTAATAGACAAGGGGAAGGCTGTTGTGTATAGGGGGGGGGAAGACCAAAACTTTAGAGACGATTAAGAACGATATACTCTTCCTCTCTATTCATAAATTTAACAAAATAGAAAACGTTTTCACTCTTCATTGAAAAAATCAGTATCAATTTTCTTGATTTCGTATGTCTGTTTTGGGCTTACACCGACATTATTTTCTATCATAAGTTTGGTAAGCATATCTCCATCAATCAAAACAATTTTCACACCCGACGCCTTTTTACTGGTTTCGACAGCCCCATCTGAGAATTTTGCAGTCGTGATAAAAACACCTTTTGTGGCGCCTTGTTCGGTAAGTGCTCCAATAAATTTTTGAATTTCAGGCTTTTGAACAGCAGATACCGTATAACGTTTTGCTTGTATATATATATTATCAAGACCAAGTTTGTCTTCTTTTATAATTCCATCTATTCCATCATCATGAGACATCTTAGTAACAATACCAGCATTATTGAGACTACCACCATATCCCATAGCTACAAGCAATTTTACGACAAGTTGTTCAAAAAATTCAGGAGATTGATCTTTCACATGGTCAAGAAGTTCACTAGCAAGAGATTTGTTTATCTCTTCGAAAGCTTCATCCATCACCTCCGACGGTGTTTTTATTTGATCATTTATCGTTGAATCATGCAGGTTTCCTTCATCTTCGCCACCAGATACAAAATCATGAAAAGATTGATAATGCTCTCTAAGGTATTTTGGAGTAAGTTCCATTATTCCTGTTTTCAACAAAGATTTACCCTCTTCCGTAATCTCATAGGTTCCACGTTTAGGGCGACTCAACAAGCCCGCTTTTCCTAAATAAGTAGTTGCCCATTTAGTTCTATTTTGGACTATCGTTTCATAACCACAAGGCACGCGTTCAGCAACGTCTGTTTCCGATAATGAAAATGTATTCACCATCTCTTCCATAAGTTTCTTCAACGGATGCTCCTTCTCGTCTTTTAAGGCATTAAGAACAGGATACAGAAATTTAGCAAATGGCGGTATCATAAATACAGTATTTCTTTATTTTCTATAATGAAATCACGTCAACACGTATGATTTCACGATATTGTATAATCAACTTAGAATTAGTCAACTAAAATTTCACATTTTATACTTCACTACTTTGGGGGTGTTCAAGCATCCTTACGCTCAGAACGGCATTGCAGACGATGGTCCGCCAAGCGGATCAAAGTCAGTTGCAGTTGGCGGCGGCACCTGTCCGGCGGCATCAGCAGCGAAGTCACTGTTCATACGGGAATCTGTTTCAACGTCGGTATAATCGTCACTGAGGTTCATAAACTTAGCCAATTCACTCTTGAAGCGCAAGCGTATAGTATCGGTGGCACCGTTACGGTGCTTGGCAATAATAATTTCGGCCAAACCTATCAGCGAATTACCCTGAGCGTCTTGCGTAATTTTGTAGTATTCCGGACGGTGGATAAACAACACCATGTCGGCATCCTGCTCTATGGCTCCAGACTCACGCAAGTCAGCCAGTTGCGGACGTTTGTCGTCGCCCGTACGTCCCTCCACACCACGGTTCAACTGCGAGAGGGCAATAATCGGTATTTCCAATTCCTTGGCCATCTGCTTGAGCGATCGTGAAATCATAGACACCTCCTGCTCACGGCTGCCATAGTTCATACCGCTGGCATTCATCAGCTGCAAGTAGTCGATGATGATGCACTTCACACCATGCTCTTTCACCAGACGGCGTGCCTTGGTGTTAAATTCGAAAATGGACAGAGACGGAGTATCGTCAAGATATATCGGTTTGTCGTATAGCGACTTGGCACGTTGGTTCAGCTGCTCCCACTCCCACTGCTCCATCTTACCTGTCTTGATTTTTTCACCCGACAGTTCGGTGGCATTCACCAACAGACGGTTCACCAACTGCAGGCTCGACATTTCAAGCGAGAACAAGGCAACCGCATTACCCCTGTCGGCCATATTTTTTGCCATAGAGAGCACAAAAGCCGTTTTACCCATGGCCGGACGGGCGGCAATAATAATCAGGTCACTCTGTTGCCAGCCACTGGTAATCTTGTCCAAATCGTTAAAGCCAGAAGGTATACCGCTCATACCCTCGCGTTTGCTGGCCTCCTGAATTTTATAGAGCGCCTGCGAGACAAGCGGGTCAATCTGCGTATAGTCACGTTTGAGGTTACGCTGCGATATTTCGAAAAGCCTACCTTCAGCCTGCTGCATCAAACCGTCGATATCAGACTCGGCATCGTAGGCCTTGCTTTCAATTTCGGTAGCGAAATGGATGAGCTCGCGCGCCAAATATTTATTTGAAAGGATTGAAGCATGGTAACCCACATTGGCCGCAGAGTTGACTTTCGAAGAAAGGGAAACGATGTAGAAGTCGCCTCCCACCTCCTCCAGTTTGCCATCGCTACGGAGTTGTTCGGTAACCGTCAGCATATCAATAGGCTCCTGTTTGGCGGCCAAACTTACAATCGCCTCATATACAATCTGGTTCTTCTGACTGTAAAAGCATTCGGGTTTAAGCGTGTCGCTCACACGGGCATAGGCGCCCGTATCAATCAGCAAAGCGCCCAGTACAGCCTCCTCCAGCTTAACGTCGTGAGGCGGCATTTTGCCATATTCGCTCAGCACAGGGGTGTTGGCAGAAGTGTCTGACTTGCGCGGTTTACGCGGTGAACGACTTGCTTTTACAGTTTCCATATTTGCTAACTCGTATTATCTAACACAAAGATAGGACTATTCAGGAAAACAGATAAAATTAACAAAAAGGATTTACAAACATTTTATCAACGTTGAGAAAAACAGACATACGCAATTATAGCGTTATACAGGCATAAATGTACAAAACAAATCAGGGGAAAAGAAAAACAAGTCCGATTATAAGAGGAAGGTTGTAGGACAAGCCCTATAAAGGGAAAAATTCGCTAGAAGGGCACATCCAACTTCATTTTTTCATTTAAAATCTGAAGTAGTACTGCGGATTTTCATTAAAAATCTGAAGTAGCACTGCGGATTTTCATTAAAAATCCGCAGTAGGCATATGTAATTTTTTGCACTTTTATGTACTTTTGTTTTGTAAATTACAGCAAAACGACGCAATGATAGAAAGAAGACTAAACATAGAGAACGAGGAAGAGAGCATCTTCCTATTCGGAGCAAGACAAACAGGAAAAACGACCTTCTTGTTAGACAAATATCCCGACGCGATATTTGTCGACTTGTTGGAGACCGACCTACTCGACCGCTACCGTAAAAAGCCCGCCCTGTTAAGAGAAGCCTATCAGAACCAGCCTGAAGGTTCCCTCATCATTATAGACGAGATTCAGCAAGTTCCAGAACTTCTGAATGAAGTGCATTGGCTCATTACCAGAAAGCATCTGCGCTTTATACTATGTGGTTCAAGTGCAAGGAAGTTACGCAGGGAGGGAGTCAACACGTTAGGCGGACGGGCCATTCCCTATTTTATGTATCCGTTGGTGAGCGCCGAAATTCCAGATTTCGATCTAGACAGAGCAGTCAGGAACGGAATGTTACCCCGCCACTACCTTAAGAAAGACGCCACTTCTTTATTGAAGGCTTATGTCGGCGTTTACCTTAAAGAAGAGATCCAGGCCGAATCGCTTGTCCGCAATCTTGCCAATTTCTCCAGATTTTTAGAAATTGCAGCCATAACCGACGGCGAGATGGTGAACTACCAAAACATAGCATCAGACTGCGGGGTGAGTGCAAACACCGTAAAAGAGTATTTTCAGATATTGGAAGACTCCCTACTCGGATTTACAGTTCCAGCCTATACGAAACAAAAGAAAAGAAGATTGGTCCAGTCTCCCCGTTTTTATCTGTTCGATGTAGGTGTAACCAACTACCTGTTAGGGCGTACGAAACTGCTGCCTGGCACCCCCGAATACGGTCACGCGTTCGAACACTTTATAATGCAGGAAATTGTCGCCTATTTGGGCTATTCAAACAGCGCAGCGAAACTCTCGTATTGGCGGACATACACACAGATAGAGGTCGATGCTGTACTGGGGGACGCACAAGTGGCTATAGATATCAAATCGGCAGCCGAAGTTCAGAACAAACATTTGAAAGGTCTTAAAGCATTTAAGGAAGAACATCCTGAAGCCAGACTAATCATCGTTTCACAAGACCGCATCAGCCGTATTTCACAAGGTATCGAGCACCTCTACGCCTCCGATTTTTTAAAGAAATTGTGGAATGGCGAAATTGTATGACCTGCTGCAGCATCTCACCCCGTCGCAGCAAAAGGCGCCACCCTACCACACAGTCAAGCATCAGGCATTAACAGCATTTTAACCGGGGAACCGCACGACTATCTTTACAAGGCAAAGCCCGCCGCTTCAAACAACACCCGATATGCTTCGGCCTTCTTTGCCAGCGGCAACGGGTAGGCACGCGAGGTGCTCGGCATACGGTAGAACCGTATTGGCCGATCCTCGAAAGAGAAAAGGGTACACTCCCCCACCTTCGGAGCCTCTATAGCGAACATAGCCGCCAGTTCGTCGGACGCTTTTCCACCAGTAGTTGCCACTGTGCCGCACTTCGGCAGTAACCGAAGGAACGAAGGGATATCCATAGGAACATCAATCTGCAAGTCGGCATCGGCCGCAGTGCCCTTCAAACGGGTGACAGCCTGTGCGGTATCGCTAAGGGCAATGCCCTGTTCAGAAAGGAACCCAACGAGCAAATCTTTGTCGAAACGTTTTTCGTCGGGCACACAGAAATGTAACGGATCGTTAAAGAAGATTTGTCCGACAATCCGCCACATATCGTTCATCCAATTCGGATAGTAGAACTCCATAGACCACCTTTTCCGGGAAGGCGGAAAACTGCCCAGCATAAGTAGTTTTGCATTTTCAGGCAAAAAGGGGATAAGCGGATGTTGTTCCATAAGATCAGGATAAAGCATAAAAAAAACGGCCACGGCAAGACCAACAACAAAAGAAAAACCGCCGTCTTCGGTAGAAGACAGCGGTTTTGAGAGTGGGCCCACTAGGATTCGAACCTAGGACCCTCTGCTTGTAAGGCAGATGCTCTAAGCCAGCTGAGCTAAACGCCCTTGCTTTAATAAAAGCGATGCAAAGGTACATAGTTTTCCTGAAACCACCAAATTTTTCCCTACTTTTTTGCTCCAAATGTATCGTTGCTCACTATTTATGCGCCATAAATCAC